>NZ_JACJQX010000060.1:0-26816 GCF_014696895.1 Chroococcidiopsis sp. [FACHB-1243]
TTAGCTTATGTTTTCGGTAATCGTAAAGATGAAATCTTTCTGCAACTAAAAGCACTACTAGCCCCTTTTGGTATTAGCCGTTTTTACACGGATGACTGGGGAGCATATGAACGTCATCTGGAAGCAGAAAAACATGAAATAGGTAAACACAATACACAAAAAATAGAAAACAAGCATTTAAATCTACAAACACGGATTAAACGTTTAGCAAAGGAATTCAACTTGCTTTTCTAAAACGATTTACATGCATGATATTGTAATTGGACTATTCATTAATCGATATGAGTTTGGCTTGCCAATTTAATACTCTATCAACAACTTTAAATCACCTCCAGCCAAGGAAATCGCTACCACCAAATTTCTCTATCGCTGCATACTCAGGACAATCGCCCTTGGGGGTACATACAAGTAGGACGCAGCCTCAGCAATGTTGACGCTTATTTAGCCAATGTCAAGTTAGTGTTATTGCTGGGGTTGCCGATCGCCATCATGCTCGTAGCGGTTTCAAGTTGGTGGCTGGCAGGTAGAGCCATGCAGCCAGTATACCAGTCATATCAACAGATTCAACAGTTTACAGCTGATGCCGCTCACGAGCTGCGAACTCCACTAGCTGCACTGGCAGCAACCGTTGAATCGGCACTGCGATCGCCCCATTTGCCCGAACCAGAAGCACACGAGATTTTGCAAACCGTCAACCGCCAGAACCAACGACTCACGGCATTGGTTGCAGATTTGCTACTCCTATCGCGCATGGAGCGCCAGTCTTTACTAGTGCAACATCAACTTTGTTGTCTCAACGATATTGTGAGCAATTTAGTCGAAGAACTGGAACCTTTAGCGCTTGCCACAGCAATCACGCTGAAAGCTGAGAGCGGAGTTAGTCAACCATTACATATTATTGGGGATGAAGAACAGATGTATCGTCTGGTGACTAACTTGATGGTTAATGCCATTCAATACACCCATACAGACGGTTGTGTTAAGGCGATTTTAGACAAAGAGGACGATCGCGCCATCATTCGAGTTGCAGATACAGGTATCGGGATTGCACCAGAACATCAGCAGCGGATTTTCGATCGCTTTTATCGCGTGAATAGCGATCGCTCTAGGATGACTGGCGGTTCTGGTTTGGGATTAGCGATCGCAATAGCGATCGTCCAAGCACACAAGGGCAGCTTGGAGGTACATAGCGATGTGGGTAAAGGCAGTACCTTCACCGTTCGATTACCACTGGGAATACGGACAGACAATTGACTGTGGAGACATCAGCGGGAGGTTCTTCATCTTACGGGTCAATATATTCCAGGAGTTACGCACAAGAAAATCTGAGATCTCGATCCCCCCTGGTTCCCCCCTTAAAAAGGGGGGACTTTAAGCCCCCCATTTGGCGGGGGTTTGGGGGATCGACTGCGTAAGTCCTGATATTTTATGAATCTTGTTGCCAAAACAAATTGTATTCTACTAAAGGTTTTAGCAACAGCAACAATGTCAAAAGTTGTTTCTAATTTATCTATAGGTTCGGCTGTTCTCAGCCTCATTTTGGCATTGGCAAACAGCGCGATCGGTGCTGATGTTCCTACTCGTGAGAGTGCTATTACAGACACAACAAAAAACATTTCATACCTAGAGAGCGATATCTCTAACGGTACGATTCCGGTAACTCCTGTTTTCCAATTGGCAGATATTCAACCTACTGACTGGAGCTTTCAAGCACTTAAATCTTTGTACGAGCGTTACAAACTAGTTATCAATAATGACAAAATCTTTCAAGGTAACGATAGCGTGACTCGGTACGAATTTGCTACCCAATTACATGCTGCGATCGCTCGCCTCCAAGAAATGAATGCGACGAAAAAGGCTGAGTTAATCACTCAAGAGGACTTGTCTATTATTCAACGCCTGCAAACAGAGTTTGCCCCAGAACTGGCAGCTTTACCCGAACGAGTCGAGAATTTAGCAGTAGAAGTTGCCGATCTGACAGCACAACAATTTTCCCCTACTGCCAAGCTGACAGGAGAAGTTATTTTTGCTGTCAGTGGTGTTAACGGCGATCGCAAAGCTGATGATGATGAAGATGTGGACGAAAGTATCATTTTGAGCGATCGCGTCTGGCTCAACTTCGATATGAGCTTCAACGAGAGCGATCGCCTATTCTTGCGTCTAGAAGCGGAAAATACCCCTAGCTTAGACGATGCAACCGGAACGGAAATGACCCGCTTGGGATTTTATGGCGACAGCGACAACGTATTCGATCTCAACCAACTGGAATACAGGTTTGCCGTTAGTAAAGCAGCCAAGTTATACATCACATCAGATAGTACTGATGTCCGACGTGTTGCTAATAGCGACAATGCTTTTAGTACTAGCGGACGTGGTGCGATTTCCCGCTTTGGTCGATATAGTCCGCTCTATAGATTAGATTTTGGCGCGATCGCGCGGCTGAAGTACGAATTTAGCGATGTTGCTAGTTTAAGTTTAGGACTTGCGGATAATGATGCCGACGATGCTGATGACGCTGAATCCAGCCTTGGGGGTGATACCGATGGTACGGTTGCCCAACTGACTCTAGAACCGAGCGATCGCATCGATGTTGTTTTGGCTTACCAGCGCGATGGTGAAAAGTATGGGGCGATCGCTCAATTAATTCTAGAACCAACTGACGATATCGAACTGGGTTTAACTTACGTCCGCTTTTACGACAACTTAGATACGGGTACGGGTAGCGAACTGGCTAACGATCCTTTTGACGATGAAAGCGAATATATCACGACAAGTTCTTATGGATTAGAAACAAATATGAGGATCGGTTCTGGTTTTACTATAGGTGGTTGGGTTGGTCTGACTACCGCCAAAGCCCAAGACCTTTCGGGCGAACCACAAGCAACTATTTTCAACTACGCACTCACCCTAGCTTTCACAGATCTAGGCACAGAAGACAGTTTAGCTGGAGTTGTCATCGGGCAACCACCCAAAGTTACTAGTAACGATTTAGGTACGGATTATGTAGATAGCGATACATCTTTGCATTTAGAACTTTTCTACCGCTGGCAAGCAACTGAAAATATTGCCATTACTCTAGGCTTGTTAATTATTACCAATCCCGAACACAACAAAAACAACGACACAATTTATCTCGGAACCGTTCGGACTACCTTGAGATTTTAAACTGAGATTTTAAACTTCTTATCGTGAATGCTGGCGCTTACTTGTATGTTTATACCTTTTATGTACTTACTCATGTACGAGAGTAGCGTGTAGATAAAAACTATAATGCATAACATTTCTAGTAGTTCTTCAACAGTAACTAAAATGACATACTTTATGCTTTCTGTTCCATATAAATCCGCATAGTAGCCGTTTACCATCTCCATATCAAGCCCACCTGCGAGGTAGATAGTTCCAGCCATGACAAATAGGTTTCTTGTGCCAGTAGGAAGATGAGCTAAGAATCGGAGAAATACTAGCGCAAAGACGACAACTAAGACAGAAGCAGGGATAACCCAAGCAAAGTAGAATATTCCTCCAGTTTGCAGCGCGGTTCGCACTGGTTCAAGTGTTTTTTCGTGCAGACTCAGTATTTCATCCAGGGACAGAAATAAAAAGATAATTGCTAAAGCTCCCCAATAGCGCGTGTAGCGATCGCCCATTACTTTCTTTTCATGGGTAATTATTGCTAAGATGGCAGCACAAAAAAGTAATGCCAAGCAAGAGTAAAGTGCTGGAAAATTTTGTTCGCCATCAACATTAAATAGCGGCACTAAAACTGTGTCTCTCATGGGGTAATTAGGTAGATAATACAAGCTAAATTGCACCAAGAGAGAAATAGAGATTAGACCGAATACCAGTACTAGCAGGAATCGAACTGTTTTGGGAGCAGAGAGATGAAATCTAAACTCGCGCACTGGTAGTTTTGAGTGCGATTGGGTAGTCACTCTGTCTGCCAGATTTTGACTGTCATTTCGATCTACATGAAATAGTTCTTTGCCTACCTTTCGTTCTGGCAACACTACCTTTGCCATCAAGTATTCAATAATTGGCTGTTCCACCCAACCTTTAGCTACCAAAATTTGTCCCAAGCCTTTTCCAGATCCCTTTTGTTCGTTCAATGCCATATTCAGTTGAGTTGAGGTAATCAAACCAGCTTCAACCAAGTATGCACCCAGAGGCTTTTCTTGAAGTCGCCCGATCTGCGTTCGATCGCTCGTCATATATTTTCTCGTGTTAAATTTAAATTCATACTGCCTCAGCAATCAGGTAGCAGTATATTTAGTTATTTCAAGAATATACCTTGGTAATCGTTTGATCAATTTTTGATTAATTAAAGATATGATTTGATTAATTAAAGATTCTGTAAAATATTGATTAACTTTAGGTGTAAAATAAGATTACAGACTGTCTTATCCGAACATTTTGCTCTTGGCTTCGGACTTTTAACAATTAGATACTGAAGCGATCGCTGTATGACTTTTATCTCGATCGCTGACAACAGATTTCCCAATTCAATCGAACGCTGCTAGCAAGCGTTCGATTGAAGATTATGTAGAAAAGTTAAAATGTATACAATTTATTCCATCGCCCGCTGTCCCTAACCCATGTCAATTGGTAGTCACGGCAAATTTTTCGCGGGCGAAAGTAATTTTGTCATCAATACCTGAGAGTTTTGGTAAAGCTGCGTCAATCGCTTCTAAGCGCGGGATTAATCCTTCGCGATTGGCAATTTGGATCGACAGTCCAGGACGAGCATTAATTTCTAACAACAGCGGTCCGCGTTCCCAATCTAAAACAATGTCAACGCCGAGATAGCCAAACGCCGTTTTGTCGCCTAGTTTAGCTGCCATTTCTACAATAGATTGCCAGTGGGGAATTTGGCGATCGCGCAAAGGCTTCCCTGTTTCTGGGTGGTTGTCGATATAGCGATTTTTCTGAATCCCTGCCAGCGTTTTGCCAGTAGAAAGGTCTATCCCTACACCAACACCACCACGATGCAGATTTGCTTTGCCATCAGAAGCCCGTGTTGGAAGGCGCAGCATTGCCATTGCTGGGACTCCTTTGTAGACAATGACTCGCACGTCGGGAACGCCTTGATAGGCAATTTCATCAAATACCGGATCGAATTGTACAGCATATTCAATAATGGCGCGATCGGTTTGTCCGCCTAAAGAAAACATACCGCCAAGGATATTGTAAATGTGATAGTGTAAGTCGCCTGGTTCTAAAATCGAACCACTAGCTTTGCGATAGCCCTTTTCCATCACCTCTTTAATCACAATAATGCCATCACCACCGCTACCTTGAGCGGGTTTAATAACAAAAGATTGATGTTGCTTAACAATCTTGGCTAACTGTTTCACTTCATTCTGAAATGAAATCACACCGTATGTTTCTGGAGTCGGTACGCCAATAGATTGAGCAATCTTTTTCGTTTCTAATTTACTATCAGCCAAGCGATAGAGTCGTCGTGGATTTGTGGGGAAAAGATAATCTAAATTACGAGCGTTAATTCCCAAGATCCCGTAACTTTGGAGCGATGATGTTAACATTTCAGCTTATCCTTCTGTTTGTCTTAACTGCCGCTGTAAAGACCGGAAGCGAAAATACTCGATGAGTTTGTATCCGTTATAGCGCCCCACAAGAATATTTAATGCTAAAACCAGCAGCAACAATTCTGGAAAGATAAATGCCCAATGCTCTACATAAGGATTAATTAGGCAGAAATAGCCAATAACTGCTGCGACAATCGTACCGATTCCAGCAATTATTGTCTCGGTCGGTCCTGCTTCCTCCCAGCGCATTGCGGCTCGTTCAATTGTCATTGCTAAAATAACAATCGGGAATAACGAAACTGATAAACCCAAACTGATATCGAGGCTTTCTAACAGAATTGCCAAAGCACCAATTACCAAAACGGTTGCGGTCAAAATTGCGGCGAGTCGCGGCACGATTAACAACTGCAATCGATTTAAATAGCCCCGGAATACTAGTCCGATAATCACCACAAAAACAAATAACGGAATTCCCACAAATATTCCAGTTTGACGAAAGGCAAGCGCAATCAGGATGGGGGTGAACGTACCAAAAGTTTGCAACCCAATCATTTGATGCAAAATCGAAATAATCAGCGCCCCAATTGGAATTAGTACTAAGATTTGAAAAACTCGTTGCGTTGATAATGGTAGCCGCAAAAATGAGTATTCTAAAAATGGATTTGGAACTCTTCCCCGCCGCCAAATCGCTCGCGTCAGTCCGTTGTCGGTATTGGGTTGGACGACGACTTCTAAAGCAATATTGTTCGCGCCTTGGGCTTGAATGACTCGATCCGAGCCGTACCACCAATTTAAATAGCGATCTTGTTCGCTAAAGCTCAAATTAACTGGATCGAAAGCTAGCCAGCGATCGCCTTGTTGTACCTCTAGCCATTGAATAAAATCGGTAGAATACACTTCTTGGCTTCTGAGCAAAATGCCATTACCAACCCGTGCAGGTACGCCAGCTCGATCTAATAAAAATGCAACAAACTCTACAGTAGATTCTTCTTTTCTCAGGTTGCGGCGAATTGCTTGTACCCGAATATCATCTAGACGTAGAGCTAGTTGATAAAGATTTCTTGCTAACGATAGGCGATCGCTTGACTTTTTTGCTGCTTCGTTCAATAGTGCGTTAATCTCTACTGTTGGTAGATTCTCATTCAGATTATCTTTGACTCTTTCGGTATTTTCGCCAAATCGAAATAACTGTTTGTCCACTAACCGTCTGCCCGAAATCGGCACTTCCTCGCTACCAGGTGCAACGCCCTCTTTTCTCTGAATGATGGCTCGGTAAAATAAAAATTCTCTGCTATCAGCTTCCTGCTGAGTAAAAACAGCAAATCGATTGCCTGAATTGTTCTTGGTATACTCAACGGCGCGATCGAAACCTTCATTAAGAAAATCTTCTTTAGCAATCTCGTAGCGTTGAGACGGTAAGGGTAGATGAAATTTAATCTTAGTTAATGTTTCTTCCTCGTCCGATGCCAAACCTAATTCATCTGAATTCAGCGATAGTTTTGCTTCTACATACCAACTGTTATATGTTTGGTTGGGAAACAGGGGGACACTAGAAGCTGTGATTTTATGTACGAAAATAGCTAACCCAATTGCTGTTAAAAATAATGCTAACAGCACAGCGCGAAATGTACGGTTCACTACTATACCTCCTGTTTCGGACAGGATGGTTCTGTCGTGAAAGTTTGAGATGAATCGACAGCTAACTTGCCTTGCTTGAGCATATTGCGTCCAATTAAAACGGGATAATTAAAATCGTCGCGATCGGCAAGGTTGACTTCTTCCTCAATCCATCGCCCTGCAATACAAAAACTCATCCGCACCACTGGACGGCGCAGATCTTTACCTTCGCGGCTTTTGATTTTTACCCAGCGGACGATCGGACGCTCGAATACTTCCTTGTTACCTTCTCCATCCAAAAATCGGAATCTAATCGTACCACCGGATTCTGTTTCTTTGTCCGGCTTTTCCAAAATTTCAGCATTAATAGAGGTTGTTTTTGCCCCTGTATCGAGTTTTACTTTGACTTCCTTATCGACACCAGCAATTTTTCCGTTCTCAACCCAACCAACTATCTGAGTCTGTTGTGATGATGAGTTAACAGCTTGAGACTGTTGTATGCTGCATCCCGCGGCTGACAACATACCGAGCCACAAAACAATAAAAATATTTTTAGGTGTAGCCATCATAATAAAACCAAGCTCCACTCTTCACGACTAAACAACTAATAGCTACCCGTACTGAGTAATTTTTCTTCCTTAGTAAATATACTTAAATACTCTTGTGACGAGATCGCCCCCCAGGTAGATTTGTGGCAATTTGTTGACAAAGCGCGGATTGCTAGTGTTTTCATAGCAATTCTCGATTGTGCGGATGACATTGGTAGGGGCGCACAGCTGTGCGCCCCTACCAGACATGTATTGCATCCAATTGAAAACCGCTATCAAGGGATACAAAAGGTACAGCCGAAATTTGCGATCTGCGATCGGCAAGAAAAAAATGGCGGGAAGTCATACTTGATACCCCCTAGCCTCCCAATTACGATTTGCCGTCACCTGAAGTATGGGAATGGCGATCGCCGTTATTGTGCCAACGTGTCAGCATTTGAGTTAAAGCTGACTCGACTTGTGGTGACAATCCCACCGTTCCAGAACGCAAGTGGAGATCGTGTTGTGGAAAAGGGATCTCAATTTCTCTTTGGTTCAGCACGTCGTAGATTTGATAGTACAGATCGCTGGTGAGTAAAAATTGCCGTTCCGGTTCCTTCGTCCAAACCAATAATTCAAAATCTAGAGCGCTGTCGCCAAAGCTTTTAAACAGCACTTGCGGCGGTGGCGACTTTAACACCTTGGGATGGTTGCGAGCTGCTTCTAGCAAAGCGACTTCTACAGCTTTGGCATCGCAACCATAGGCAACGCCAACGGGGAGATGGAGGCGCGAGATCGGGTTATGGTGGCTCCAGTTGATCACTTCATTTTCGAGAAAGCGGGAATTCGGCACGATGATCGAAACGCGATCGAGGGTGCGAATTTCGGTGCTTCTGGCTCCGATCCGCTCGACAGTCCCCTTATAATCTCCTACTTCAACAAAATCCCCTACCTGAATCGGACGCTCGAACACCAATACGATCCCGCTACCGAAATTTTTGGCAATATCCTGCAAGCCGAAACCAATCCCCACACTTAAGGCACTGGCAACGATCGCTAAAGAACTAATATCAAGTCCCCAGATTTGCAGCAATACCAGCGAGCCAACAAAGATCAGACCGTATTTCGCAAGAATAGCGATCGCTTCCTGAGCGCCGCGATTGATGCCAGCATACCGCAGTACGCGAGAGCGAAACAGATTGGTGACAATTCCAGCACAGATGACTAAGCCAAACAGCAATCCGGCTAAAATTACTAAGTCGATGACAGAGTAAGAGTTATTGCTCAGCGTCAAAATTGGCGACGCAAGGCTAGTCGTAAGAACGTTAGCAATTTGGTAACTCCACTGCCGCGTAAAGGGAAACAAGTTTGTGATGTAAAGGACAACCCCTACCCAAAGCCCGATCCGCACGATCGCCAACACGAGTTTGAACAAAAATTCTAATATGCGTAGTGGTTGGCGATCGGCATCAGCTTCCGTACTAGCAGTTAATTGCTCTTGAGCCACTTGAAAGAAACGATGCTTAATCCATCCCAATCCCCACGTTAAAGCAGCAGCTATCAGGACAATTCCTGCTGCTAAAAGAATAGTTTGCCAAAGATAAGCTGTCGTTCTTTCCGTTTTTGCTCGCTCTAATGCCTCCTGAATTTGCTGCACCCATTGACTTGCTTGCTCTTGTGGCGTACTACCTGGAATTGCATCTCGTTGTGTAACTGTCAGCAGGTAGCGATCGTTTAATAATATTGTTGGTAGCTGGTTGCGTTGTTCAATTTCTACCTGGAGCGGTCGATCGGCTTGAACTACATTTTGTAGTTGTTTAGCGATCGCGTCTGCTCGTTCCCGAGCGCTGTATTGTCCTGAATTGCTGACTTGAAAGATTGGCTGTCCGTCTAGCACGACAGGGACTTTTGCAGGTGTCTGGGCGATCGCGGGTAGCCACAATCCCAAGGCTAGGACCATAGCAAAAATTGCGCTTATTAGGTTAGATACGAGTCGAAAACGGCGAGAACGAACCATGCACATCTCTATAGAGTAATTTAGCACCCTACCCATACTGAGCGATTTATTAGGCGATCGTTTGATACAGTTAAATGAGTATTTTTTACACAGAAAATCTATACTACTGTTGAATTACTAACATCTTCCTTGAGAAAGACAGTGCAAGTTTTATCGAATAGAAATAGCTTTGGCGATCTCTCTAGGCTGGAGGAATAGGTGAGTGCGATCGCCTAAATTCGCTCGACTCGAAGTTTAAGCTTTTCCTGACAAAAAGCTTGGAGGCTGCGACGTTTGCTAAGATTAATGCTTGGCTAGTACAGTAGGGTGCGTTAACCTCTGGCGTAACGCACCCTACGTGTATTTCTGATATCTATTAAAATTTTTTATTCCATCAGTGCAACCAGAATATGAGCATGGCGATCGCGGGTTACACGCTACTAGAAGTTATGACTGAATGCACTAACACGACTGTTTATCGTGCTTATAGGGATACAGACAAAACCTCAGTTATTATTAAAACTCTGAAAGCCGAGCGTACATCTATAGAAGAGCTGACTTACTTAAAACACGAGTATAACATTCTTCATGACCTGAAAATAGTAGGATTCGTTCAACCATTGGCTTTGGAAAGTTATCAAAGCGGCTTAGCCCTAATCTATGCAGATTTTCCAGGGATATCTTTAAAAAAACTGCTCGAATCGCAAAAAAACATTGAATTGAATAGCTTTTTATCAATCGCTATTCAATTAGTTTCAGCCGTCGCTCAGCTGCATCAACACAACATTATTCATAAAGATATTCAGCCCTGCAATATTTTAGTTAATCCCGAAACAGGTCAAGCAATCTTTATCGATCTTAGCCTTGCTTCACGCTTGCCTATAGAGAATCAGACGGTTCGTCATTCTGAATTGTTAGAAGGCAATCTTGCCTATATCTCACCAGAGCAAACTGGTAGGATGAACCGCGCGCTCGATTACCGAACTGACTTTTATTCATTAGGTGTGACTTTCTATGAAATGCTGACAGGACGGCTACCATTTCAGGCAAACAATCCACTAGAACTGATTCACTCCCATATTGCTAAAGCCGCAGTCTCACCTAGAGAATATCAGCCAGAAATTCCACCAGCGATCGCCCAAATCGTGATGAAATTGCTAGCAAAAACGGCAGAAGACCGCTATCAAAGTGCGTTGGGTTTAAAGGCTGACTTAGAAACTTGTCTGAGAATGTTACAGACAACTCAGAAAATTTCTTCCTTCCGTGCAGGACAACTCGATTTATCCAGTCAATTTCTAATTCCCCAAAAACTTTACGGACGCGAACGAGAAGTTGCAACTCTGATAGATGCTTTCGATCGCGTCAGTCGAGGTGCGACCGAGATGATGTTAGTCAGCGGTTATTCTGGGGTCGGTAAATCTTCTTTGGTTAACGAAGTTCATAAACCAATTGTGGGAGCGCGGGGATATTTTATTTCGGGAAAATTTGACCAATTTAAGCGAAATATTCCTTATGCTTCTTTAATTCAAGCATTTCAAGAATTGATCCGACAATTACTGACTGAAAGTCGCGATCGCATTGCCAGTTGGCAAGCAAAACTTTTGACAGCTTTAGGTTCTAACGGTCAGATAATTATTGACGTGATTCCTGAAGTCGAACGCATTATTGGCACACAGCCAGCAGTTCCTAGTTTAGGAATAACTGAGTCTCAAAATCGATTTAATCGAGTATTTCGACAATTTATTCACGTATTTACTCAACCAGAACATCCGCTAGTTATCTTTTTAGATGACTTACAGTGGGTCGATCTAGCTTCTTTAAAACTGATTCAGTTGCTTGTTTGTGACTCGAATAGTCAATATTTATTATTAATTGGAGCTTATCGCGATAATGAGGTCAGTGGCTCTCATCCTCTAATGGTGACTTTGGCTGAGATTCAACAAGCTCATGCAGTAACGAACAATATTGTCCTTCAAACTTTACAAATTACCCACACTAACCAATTAATTGCCGATACTCTCCGTACGAATACTACTACAACCAAGTCGCTGGCTGAGTTAGCGTTTAAGAAAACTCAAGGTAATCCTTTTTTCTTAACTCAACTTCTGAAATCTCTATATCAAGAAAAACTGTTGACATTTGATTTCGATCGCGCTGGCTGGCAGTGGGACATTCATGTGCTTCAGGAAATTGAGATTACTGATAATGTGGTTGAATTGATGGTCAGCCAAATTCAAAAACTATCGTACAAAACGCAGAACGTTCTGAAGTTCGCTGCTTGTATCGGCGATAAATTTACATTAGATGTTTTAGCTATTGTCAATGAGAAATCTTTGTTGGAAACTGCAAAAGATTTATGGGAAGCTCTACAAGCAAATTTAATTTTACCACTTTCTGAAGCATATAAAATTCCGCTAGTTATCGAGCCAGATACCTCAAAAATTTTATTAGTTAAACCGTTAAAAGTTAGTTACAAGTTTTTACACGATCGCGTCCAGCAAGCAGCTTATTCTCTTATTCCCGATTCACAGAAACAAGCAACCCATTTAAAAATTGGTCAATTACTACTCAAAAATACTGCGATAGAAGAACGAAAAGAAAATATTTTCGCTTTAGTTAATCACCTAAACTATGGCTCTGACTTACTCACTTTAGATGCGGAAAAATACGAGCTAGCCGAACTAAATGCGATCGCAGGTCAGAAAGCGAAAGCAGCAACGGCATATGAGTCTGCTATGCGCTACTTTAAAGTGGGTTTGGGATTATTAACAGCAAATAGCTGGCAGAATCAGTACAAGCTAACACTGGCACTCCACAAATCAGCGGTAGAAACAGCTTACCTGAATGGCGACTTCGAGCAAATGGAGCAATGGGCAACGATTGTCTTACAACAGGCAAAAACCCCGATTGACAAAATGAAAGTGTATGAAGTCAAAATTCAAACTTGCATGGCGCAAGTCAAACAACTCGAAGCGATCGCCATTGGATTACAAGCACTGGAACTGCTGGGGGTAAGATTCCCCCAGTCGCCTAGTTCCTTAGATTTGCAACAGGCACTCAGCCGCACAGCAACAAATTTAGCTGGGAAAAATATAGAAGACTTGATTCACCTACCGTTAATGACTGAGGTTGATAAGCTAGCAGCGATCAGAATGCTAACTAGTTTAGGTTCTCCCACCTATCAAGCCGCACCGATGTTATTTCCCTTGGTTGTCTGCGAACAGGTGAATTTATCGCTGGAATTTGGCAATACACCTTTTTCGGCTTACGGTTATGTTTGCTACGGCGTGATTTTAAACGGCATAGTTGAGGATGTTGAGTCGGCTTATCAATTTGGTAAGTTGGCTTTAAACTTAGTGGAACGATTCAACACCCTAGAACTCAAAACTAGTGTATTTTTTGTCGCCGGATCGTGTACGATGCATGGAAAAGTACACGCTAAGGAGACTTTGCCACTACTACTAAATGGATATCAAAATGGATGTGAAAACGGACATTTTGAATATGGTGGTTATGCTGCTATGCAAAGATGTCAATATTCCTACTTTACTGGTCAAGAACTAGCAAGTCTGGAGCGAGACATGGCAAACGTTAGCGATGCTCTAGTTCTGTTAAAGCAAGAAAATGCCTTAAGTTGGAATCAAATCTTTCAGCAGTCAGTAGCTAACTTACTCGAACCAACTCAACATCGGTGCTGTTTGTTAGGTAAGGCATACAACGAAGAGCGATCGCTACCGCTGTTAGAGAAAGCGAACGACCGCACTGGACTACACTACTTTTATATCAACAAACTGATTCTTTGTTATTTATTTGGCGAGTCCGAGCAAGCATTAGAAAATGCAGATCGAGCCGCACAGTATTTAGATGGAGTCAAAGCATTTTTGGTTGTGCCAGTTTTTTATTTCTACGATTCTTTGGCACAAATTGCCCTCTATCCATCAGGATCGCGATCGCAACAAGAACAACTTCTAGGCAGAGTCCTCAATAACCAGAAAAAGATGCAAAAATGGGCAGGCTATGCCCCAATGAATTTTCAACATAAGTACGAACTAGTAGCAGCAGAGCAAGCGCGGATATTAGGTCAATATTGGCAAGCTATGGAGTCTTACGATCGCGCGATCGCTGGTGCGAGAGAGCATGGATATATTCACGAAGAAGCCTTGGCAAATGAGTTAGCAGCCAAATTTTATTTTTCACAAGGCAAAGATAAAATTGCTCAAGTTTACTTAGTCGAAGCTTACTACGGTTATCTACGTTGGGGAGCAACGGCAAAAGTTAAAGATCTAGAGATTGATTATCCTCAAATTCTTGTTAAAAGTCAGAAGCGTCAAGCCTCATCCGAAGCTATTATTCAAATTTCAACCCCTACACTGAGTGAAAGCTTCAAGAACATAGACTTAGCAACTGTGATGAAAGCTTCACAAGCACTTTCAGGCGAAATTGTTTTAGATAATTTGCTAACCAAGCTCATGCAAATCGTGCTAGAAAATGCAGGGGCAGAAACAGGATTTTTACTCTTAGATAAAGCAGGGGAACTATACATTGAAGCATCTGGAGGAATTGATACAAATGAAATTGTGGTGCAGGAAACGCTGCCGCTCAGGATACTAGAAACGCCCGAGAATTATCCTATCCTTCCTATTTCTGTTATCAATTATGTAGCCAGAACTCTAGAATCTGTAGTTTTAAATGATGCAACTGTTAAGGAAATCTTTGCTGCCGACCCTTACATTGTCGATCTCCAACCAAAATCAGTTTTATGCACGCCAATTTTGCATCAAGGTAAACTGACGGGTATTCTCTACCTAGAAAACAATCTCACAACTGGAGCTTTTACACCCGATCGCCTGGAAATTTTACAACTGCTATCTGCTCAAGCCGCAATTTCAATCGAAAACGCTCGTCTCTATCATGATTTAGAAAATTATAACCAGTCTCTAGAAACAAAAGTTGCGGAGCGGACGTTAGAGCTACAAGCAAAAAACGTGCAACTGCAACAGGAAATTGGCGATCGCCAGCGAGCAGAAATAGCAGCCGAGGCTGCAAGTCAGGCTAAGAGTGAATTTTTAGCCAATATGAGCCACGAACTCCGCACACCGCTAAATGGCATTTTGGGTTACGCTCAAATTCTCAAGAAAGAAAAAGCTTTGACCGAGCAACAAAAGAATGGTTTGGATATCATTCATCGCTGTGGCGATCACTTGCTGACTTTGATCGATGATATTTTAGACATCTCTAAAATTGAAGCTCAAAAAATGGAACTCGATTGCCACGATTTCAATTTTTTAGAATTTCTAGCGGGGATTGTCGATATCTGTCAAATTCGCGCCGAGCAAAAAGGCATTTGTTTAACTTACGAGCCGTCCACCCTGCCGCAATTCATTCGTGCTGACGAGAAAAGACTGCGACAAGTCTTGCTCAATCTGTTGGGCAATGCTGTCAAGTTTACCGAAAAAGGTAGCGTGACTTTTAAAGTAAGCGATCGCGCTGGAAAGCTGCGGTTTCAAGTAGAAGATACTGGAATTGGCATGGCAACAGAACAGTTAGAAGAAATTTTCTTACCGTTTCAGCAGGTAGGCAGGCATCGCGATCGCGTTGAAGGAACGGGGTTGGGTTTGGCAATCAGCAAGCAGCTGGTACAAAAGATGGATGGCGACATCGAGGTCAAGAGTACTTTGGGTCAAGGGAGTGTTTTCTGGTTCGAGCTAGAATTACCGAGAATTTGCCAATTAGCTGAAGTTACTAAGACAAGTCAACGGAGAATTATTGGTTTCAAAGGCAACAAATTGAAAGTGTTGGTAATAGACGACAAATGGTCGAACCGTTCTGTCATAGTCAATATGCTAGAGCCACTGGGTTTTGAAGTGTTAGAAGCGATCGACGGTCTCGATGGTTTGACTAAGGCGCAGGTGTTTCAGCCTGATTGCGCGATCCTAGATTTGGTCATGCCTGGGATGGATGGGTTTGAAGTGACTCGTCGTCTCAGGACATTACCAGAGTTAGCAGGTGTAGTGGCGATCGCAATCTCAGCTAGCGTGTTCGATTTCGATCGGCAGCAGAGTCAAGCAGTCGGTTGCGATGATTTTCTGCCAAAGCCAGTTCGCGAGACAGATTTATTAGAAAAACTCAGGATTCACTTAGGTTTGCAATGGATTTATGAGGAAGAATCGACAGAGAAAGCTTTAGATAATTCCTCAGCAAGCGAATTGGCAACAGGTGCGATCGTTTCTCACTCCTCCCTGCTCCCTACTCCCCGCTCCCTGCTCCCTGACCCAGCAGCAGCAGGCGCGATCGTGCCTCCCCCAGCCGAGGAGATGGTGAAGTTACTCGATCTGGCAATGCGAGGTGACATTCGAGGCATTATAGAACAAGCCGTTAGAATTGAAGCATTAGATCGACGATACAGACCATTTGCGCTGCATCTGCGTCAACTCGCTAAAAGTTATAAAGAGAAACAAATTCTGGAGTTTGTGAAAAAATACTTAGATATCTAGAGGCATGAATGAGCGTGGCTACTGCCGAACCAGGCACGATCCTAGTGGTCGATGATACTCCTACTAATTTGGAGATCCTTTTCGATTTCTTAACTAATTACGGTTTCAAAATTTTGGTAGCTGAAGATGGTGAAAGCGCGCTCCAGAAAGCGGCATATGCCTCACCAGATCTGATCCTGTTAGATATTTTGATGCCAGGGATAGATGGTTTTGAAACTTGCAGCCGCCTCAAAGCTAACGACTCAACGCGGGAGATTCCGGTAATTTTTATGACTGCCTTATCTGAAACAGCAGATAAAGTGAAGGGTTTGCAGGTGGGAGCAGTCGATTACGTGACTAAGCCATTACAGCATGAAGAGGTTTTGGCAAGGGTGCAGACGCATCTGCGGTTGCGATCGCTAACCAAGCAACTCCAAGCGCAAAACGTGCAGTTGCAGCAGGAGATCGAGCAGCGCCAACGGCAGTATCAGCGATCGCAATTATTTGCGGAAGTGACGCTGAAAATTCGTCAATCGCTTCAGTTAGAGGACATACTACAAGCGGCGGCGATCGAAGTCCAGAAGATTTTACAAGCAGATCGAGTTGTAATTTATCGCCTGCGATCGGATGGTACTGGTAGTGGAGTTGCTGAGGCAGTGCTACCCGGTTGGTTCTCAGTGCTGGAACAGCAATTTTCTGCGGAAGTTTTCCCAGAAGATTACCACCAGCTTTACAGTCAAGGACGAATTCGCAGCATTGCCGACGTGGAACGGGAAGAAAATATTGCGCCTTGTTTAGTTGAATTCATGCGGCAATTCCAAGTTAAAGCAAAACTGGTCGTGCCGATTATTATCAAAGCAGAACTCTGGGGTCTATTAATTGCTCATCAATGCAGTAGCTCGCGAGACTGGACTGATTTTGAGACAGAGTTGCTGGGACAGCTAGCCGATCAAATTGGTATTGCCATAACTCAAGCTCAACTTTTAGAACAAGAAACTCGCTATTCTCAGGAGCTAGCGCGATCGAATGCCGAACTGCAACAGTTTGCCTCGATCGCCTCTCACGATCTGCAAGAACCATTGCGCAAGATTCAAGCATTTGGCAACAGACTTCAAGAAAAGTATGGTAACGTGCTGAACGAACAGGGGGCTGACTATATAAGACGGATGCAAAATGCAGCCCAGAGAATGCAGATTTTAATTGACGATTTGCTCGTCTTTTCACGAATTACAACTAGGGCGCAACCCTTCATTACAGTGAATCTTGCTAAGGTAGCAAAAGAGGTACTATCAGATTTAGAAGTGTTAATTCAACAAACTGAGGCGCAGGTGGAGCTGAGCGAGCTGCCAAGCATTCATGCCGACCCGTTACAAATGCGTCAGTTATTGCAGAATTTGATTGGCAACGCCCTCAAATTTCGGCGAAAAAATGAACCTCCTCGCGTAAAGATCTACAGTCAAATTATCGATAATCGAGAACAATTAACTGAGAATTTACTAAATACTTATCTTTGTCAAATTACAGTTGAGGATAACGGTATTGGTTTTGACCAAAAGTATTGCGATCGCATTTTTCAAGTTTTTCAACGGTTGCACGGTCGCAGCGAGTACGAAGGCACGGGCATAGGTTTAGCGATTTGCCGTAAGATTGTCGAGCGGCATGGTGGTAGTATTGCAGCTGAAAGTATGCCGAGCCAAGGAGCAAAATTTATCGTGATGCTACCCGTGCATCAGTCCTTGGACTAAAGGAGTTTTGTTCGTGTAGTTGGGACGTGCGATCGCTTTGATACTGGTCAGGATCGATGAATTTTGTTTATCATTCTGATAAGAAACTCTATTTGTTTCGCACCATCTTCTCACCTAAAGTAAAAACATCGTTCTTTCCGGCTAGTTTTTCCAATGGAACTTTCGAGCAAATCTGAATATGCACTGCTGGCGCTGTTAGAGTTGGCGAATGCTTATCAGAGCGCTCAGCTGCTTCAAATTCGGCAGATAGCAGCCAGACGAGATATTCCAGAGCGTTATCTGGATCAATTGTTGGCAATCTTGCGGCGAGGCGGACTGATTAAGGGTATCCGTGGAGCTAAGGGTGGTTACATCCTGGCACGAGAACCACGTCAAATTACGCTGCTAGATGCTTTACGATGTATTGAAGGATTAGATGTCGCATCTTCTGTAGAGGAAAGCACTGCTGAAGGAGCAGAACGAGGCGCAGTTGAGGAAATTTGGCACTCAGCAGAACAGGCGGCGAATGCAGTTTGGCAAAACTATACGCTCCAAGACTTGTGCGATCGCGTTGCCGCTCGTCGGCAGTTAGATTATATGTACTATATCTAGACTTAAGCGGCATTTTTAGTTCGTATCCTTGCCATATTTAACTTTTGATTTCGATATCGTACAACTGGCACATGGTAATGAGTTCTTGTTTGAGGCGATCGCGCATACTCTGTGGTGATACAATGACGCAATCTTGCCGATAACGCAAGACTTCTCGAATCAGCCAAAACTCGTTGACAACCCGCCGCACGACTTGACGCACATCCCCAATCGTTTCGTCTTCTAAGTCATCTTCCCTACGTTCATAGGATTTCACCATCCAACCTCGAAAGTGCAAGTACACTTCTAGATAATCTAATTCCTGTCGCCATTCACCGCTTGCGGGTACGATTAAACGAATGCGATCGAAAATTAAAGTGCGATTGTGCCAAAGTTCGGGTAAGTCAGGAATCGAATTTTTTACATCTTCCGTTTCCTCACACCATATGAGTAAGTAATACCGTTTATCAAAAAAGCGCGGTTCGGCATAGCGCACGGTGTACTGTAGTTCTTCACCTTGGGAATTTTCATAAAACAAATAAAACGGTTGTTGCTTTTGTCTATACTCATCAATTTGACTTCGCCATGCTTGTAAGAGCTTACTGGCTTGTTTGAGCAATGATTGGCGGATTGATGCGTCAAGGTTTCCTCGCTCTAATAAAAGTGTAAGTATAGTTTGAGATTCACCAATTTGACCTGCATCGTTAAGCGCTTTGATAGCCTGCTGCAAGGCGTTGACTTGGTTAGAGTCAAGCGTGAAGGGCTTTCCCACCTCTACAGCGTGTTGGGCGATCGCCACAATTAAGCCCGAAATACTAGGATCTTTACCCCAAAGAATATTGAGACGGCGAGCGATCGCTTCTAGTTTTTCCTTGGTTCCTGGCGGAATTGACAGTGTAATCGTGTCTTTTTTTCGAGGCATTTGCACTAATGTACTTGCAATTTTATTAATACTGTGGCATATTCATGAATGTAATTATAAATAGTCTATTGACAAAAAGTGCAGTGACACAGCCTTGTATCAATTCTGTTAATCTTTGCAATAAATCAAGCGTCATAGCCCCCCTTATTAAGGGGAGGACACTTGCGTGGGCGGGTTTCCCGACTTGAGGAGCGAGTGCGTTGCGGAGGTGTCCTCCATTGAAGCAACTCGCGTCAAAGTGTCCGTGGGTTGGGGGGATCTTCTTCGCCGTAATCATTAAGAATTAGTATGACTCCACGAGGTTGTCTCCGTATAAGCACTCATCTCAAAAATTGGCTTGTCAACCTAGACTTGATTTTGGATTGAAATAACTGTATATGATTAAGCGCAATAGGCTTTTAAATCGCCCTCCCAAAAGTTTAGAGGAGCGTTATTTCAGTGAAATTCGCCCCCAGCTATATGAAAATCATGCACATCATCATCAGTATGGGGTAAGGAAAGGAACAACTCTTGCGGAACATTTAGATTCTGCGTGTCAGTTCATTTTGACAGTTAGCCGAATAGCAGGAGTATCTGAAGATAAAAGACCTTTGCTACTAGCTGCAACGGCTGTTCATGACTTGAATAAATTAGATACTGAAGGGCGTAATGTCAAAACTCTAGCTAGAAATAAGGACTTTTTAAGAGAAGAACTTGAAAAGGCTTGTGTACTAACTTTTGTGGTGACAGAAGATGACTTTGAATTAGTCAGAAAGCTAATTGAACGCCATTCAGGTCACAACATCAGCGATGCGGCAAGATTTTTACCAGAAGACCCAGACATTGAACGATGGGCGGCGATGCTGACAGCTGCTGATTTGTTTGATTTAGGAATTCCAGATGAAAAGCGTTTTCGCAAACTAGAAACGGAATTAACTGTTGCTTTTGGGCGAAGCTGCAACCTGTTTAGATTACGCTTAACTGAAGATAAAGGCTATATTACAGCCCTACTACTAGGTGCTTGTGAAGAAGTTTTACAAAAGCATGGGTTAAATTCTTTAGCAATTTTCCCTGATGGAACATTATTTGAAGGTGAAGCCCTACCAAAAGTAAATTTGACAAAAGAAATAGCGGGTGTTTGGCAAGGTAAAATAGACCGAGTTTTTGGGAATAATATTGAAAGACTTGTTAGACCTACTAAGGATGGTATTAAGATTGCTCATCAAGCTATTCAACAAAATATTGAGGAAGTGTTAATCAATGTCGAGGCTCTTTTAGAAAAGAAAAAAGCTGGTTATAAATCAGACAAGATTGCTAAAGATGTGACTAAGTGGGGTGATGCGGCTGGTGCAGATGCAATAAACAAAGCAACTGAACTTGGCTTAATACCTATCATTGATGCAGACGAATTTGCCGTATCTGAAGGATTAAAGGCTGCTTATCTCAGCTACCGTGAGGTAGGATTAAGTCCTAAAGAAGTGTGGGACAAAATTGCTCGTCACACTGGTATTTCTGAACAGCAACGTATTGTACTTGAGCCATTTAACGGTCAATATGGGCGACCTTTATTTGCTACAAAAGCTGCTATTAAGGGGATTGAAGGTATTAAAGAAGCTCTCAAAGAATCTTTTCAGCTCAGAAAGGAAAGTACGCAAACTTCAGAAGAGATAGAAGTATCTGAGGAACTAATTACAGAAGTTAACAGAATGGTGAATTTACCTTTTGCTATTCGGTTAAATGGAGTCAATGATTTAAATGCTTATATAGAAGCAAATCCTAGACAAAGATGCTCTTTAGGCTCTACTTCTACTGAAATAGACGAGTTACTTTCAGCTAATATGCCTCCTGGTACGAAAGTACAAGCTTTTTCTAACCGCTTACCAGGTGGTATCAATTCAGAACCTAAAAGACAAGCAGATTCAATTGCAGCTTTAGCTTATCAATTGATGGCGGTTGGAGCAAATTTTCCTAGTGTTAAAAAGCAAGATCCCATATATCTACACTTAGCCTTACCTAAAGGTTCTGCACCTGATTTATTAAGAATCTGGCGCGAACTTCTACAACAACTCGCAGCAAAAAATGCTGAGGGTGGCACTGTCACTGTTGATGAAATTCAGCTATATCAAGATAACAAACTTGAATTTAAAGCTAACAAAGTAGTTGGTGCAGCATTACCTAAACGTTCAGAATTTGTACATGCAACAGTGATTATTCCTATAGTGTGGGGAGAAGCTAATGCTTCTTTAGCTTTACTTAAATCGCTGAGACTCGGTTTAGAAATATCTTTGTCTTTAGATATTGGCTTCCCTTTTACTCTTAGTAGCAACTTAGAAGTTGAGTTATTTGATGATGTTTACGGACGAGTAGAAGGAATTCCTGCTGCTCTGCAACCTTTACTTGGAAATGGACAATATCAAGAACGTCAAGATGCAGAAAAAATTCTTGAGCGTCTACGTTGTATTGGCAAACTAGCAATATCTGTGGCGAGTATTCGGAAAGCTGATGATTGTTTGTACGATTTAGCTCGCGCTTGTGCTAGACCAATAGAACTTTATTATGTTTTACTACGTTGGATTTTACGAGAACAAGATGAACCAAATTTGAGTACGATTTGGAGTCGTATTTGCGAACCGTTAAATACTTTGTTGAATAATCTTATGCCAAATGAAAACTCATTATTGACTCAGTATCTCAAAGAAGCTGCTCAAATAGCAGCGGAGGCGAAAATCTGGGGAAGCTCTTTCAAACGTACTGCTCAAACAGAACCTTTCACAGCTTTTATTGCTGCTATTCGTACTCAAAAATCTCATTTAAATTTGGAGATGATTTTTGCAGCTTTGATACAACAATACCACACCCGTTTGGATCGTATTCGCGAACACGGTGTTGGTGCGACAAAGCTAGAACAAGTTAAACGTTATTACGAGGTTTTGCGAAAGCTATATGAGGAAGTTTATTCAGCACGTCCTGAAAAGTTTTTATCTGACCGAAAAACTTTAGAAGCTGCTTATTTATTCTTTCTTGAGGAAGCACGCAAGCAACTAAAATCTCAATCTCAAGACGATTCAGATGAAAATACTACCAATACTTAATTAATAGGAGTTAATTATGTCAATTCAAAAGCTTTCTTCAATTCTAGCAACCACTTACGAAAATTTTCCTAAAGGACGTTTTATTACTTTAGTAGTTTTAAGAAAAACTCATTCTGAAACTATCTTTCGTACAGAAGGTTCTGGCGAACCAATGTGTAGTGAATTTGTTCAAGCTGGTGCTACTAATGACAATATCATTCAACGTTTGGTAATGACTAAACGTAAACAAGTAGCACCGGAAAGACGCTATGGCAGAGAGCATTTAAGAGCGCATGAGCTTTTATATACTAATAGTAAAGATGGCGCTCTTTGCTCTTTAAATACTAATTCACCCTGCGAAATGTGCGTAGATTGCTTCCTTTATGGTTTCGCTGCTGGTGGTGGTGGCGCACAGAAAAGCCGTATTTGGACTGAGGATGCTTTCAGTATTTTACCTGCTAGTGATGTTGTGGGCGATCGCACAATTAACGCCATTTATGAAAATGGTACGATGCGCGATGAAAAAGGTAACGCTTCCACAGCTTTAAATACAAGCGAATATATCAAACCAGGTGTGCATTTTCTGGATGTCGTCACTCTCAAAGATGTAACCGCTGATGAACTACGATATGTCATCGGTAATATTCTATTTACTAGTCGTTACGGTGCTGTGTCCAGTCGTGTAGGACGCATGGAAAATCAAATATTAGGTGTTTTTGGCAGTATTACCGAACTTCCTAGTTCTCTAGAACTCGTACAAGCTACTTATGATGTTTTAGGTAAGCCTTTGGAACACCCCCTGAATTCCAACCAATTAATTACAGCTAGGCAGCAAGTCATTGCAAATTGGAGAAATAAAAGAGGGGTGTCTCTGCATTTATCTGAAGCAGAATTAGTCAATTTAATTGCTGATGTAGAAACTCATTGGTCGGCAGCAGAACGCGATAATTTCCTCAAACGCTTAAGCCAATCTTATGAACCTTTTCGTCAGGTTGCATCTGATAAGAAAAAGGCTAAAGGTAAAGGAAAAAATAATTCAGTTGAAGTAGAGAGTTAGATTATGTCAACAATTCCTTTTCAGCAGGCAAAACTTATTGAATTACACTGTCTTGAACCAGTCTTTTTTGCCTCTAGGGAGTTGTCTGATACCTATTATACTGAGGGGGTCATTGGGAATTATGCTCTTACCTACGCTTTAGGTTTGGTAAATTCCCCTTATCGCCTCCAAGGTCAGGCTACAGGACGACCAACCTACAAAGAAGATTTACAACCAATCGCACGAGATTTTTATATCTTACCAGCTTCACCTCTGGATAGAATTACATTCAGATTTGAACGTTTTAACGCTCTTTCTGATGCTTATTGGTATGCAATGACTAATAATCGGGTTGCTACGGCGCGAGAAGATTTACCGTTACAACGCCAAGGGAAAAAACCAAATTCATTTAGACCGAGCAATTTCCCCCAAACTGGAAGACTACGCATGATTGAACGCGGTAATAGATTTCAAACTTTGGTATTCGGAGATTGTCAATTACCTGCTTATATTCGCCTTGGTAAATTCATGAGTAAAGTCAAGGTCAACGTACTCAATGAATCATCGGTAAATTTACTACCGGAAGGTGAATATCACACTCAACATTATCTCAATGCTGCCGATTTACCACAGCAACTAGAAACTTTAGCTTTTGATTTAATTTCTATCCCTCCGCACCCATTATTAAAAATCTACGTTTTCGAGGTTGTGCTTGGCAGATTGATGAAACAATCGTACCAGCAGATTTACATTTTTGCTGTAGGGACAGTAGCAATGAATAATCAAAGATTAGTTACCAGGCTAGAATCTCGTAGTATTTCGGTTTGTGTAAATTTGCCAGGAAAAATATCTTTCATGACAAAGGCACTTCAACATCAAGTTGATGTGTTTGAACAATCTAAAAATGCCGATATCATCCTCGATTTAGCACCGACTGGTACGGGTAAAACTAAAGCAGGATTAACAGTTTTAAAACATCAGCCAAATAAAAGTGCTGTTTATATCGCACCAACTAATGCTTTAATTGAACAGCAAACAGAAGCAGCTAAACAGTTTGTGCGTGAGGCTAACTTACCTCATATTGTCAAATCAGCTTCGGCTCAAGATATTAAAAGCTGGTCTAACGATAAAGTTGGCAGTCGTTCAGGAGAAAAACTATATAATATCTTGCGCAATCCTGCTACAGTTTTTGATGACATCGGAGCAAATACACCAATTCTGTTAATAACGAATCCTGATATTTTCTACTATGCAACTTTTTTTGCATACAACAAGCTAGATAGAGATAATATTGCTGCTAGTTTTTACACCAAATTTTCTACAGTCATTTTTGACGAGTTTCACCTCTACGATGCTAAACAGCTAGTAGGAATGCTGTTTTATCTAGCATACTCTCACGTCTTTGGCTTTTTTCAACATGGACGCAAGATAGTATTGCTGACAGCAACACCAGAACCAGCTTGTGAATCAGCATTAGAAAATTTGAAACAGGCTGGTGTAAAGATAGCGAGAATTGATGGAGAAGCAGGTCATACTAATTTTGTCCCGTCACAAACAGCAGTTAACTTAGAATTAAGACCGAAACCAGAAAGCAAGGAGGAATGGATAGCAGAATTAGCAACAGAAGTTGTCCATCGTTTGCGAGAAAGTCCAGATAAAAATGGTGCTGTAATTCTGGACTCTTTGGATAATATTAATCTGCTCAAAAAAGTCTTAAATAATCGAGGACTCACTGATTATATCGGACGCATTACGGGACCTGCACCTAAACAAGATAGACAAAAGGCTATGCAGTGTCAAGTTATTTTAGCTACTAGCACTGTAGATGTAGGGTTTAACTTTGAAAGAAATCCCGAACCAACAAGGCAGAATTTAGACTGGTTAATTTTTTCAGCACGCGATCGCGCTGCTTTTTGGCAGAGAATAGGTAGAGTCGGGCGTGTTTTAGGTAAATCGGAAACTAATATTGATTCAGAAGCTATTGCTTACTTGCCTACTAATGCTTGGCAAGAAGGCTTAAATGCTCTTAATACGACTGGAGGTCGTACAGCGCTAAAAGAGTTACTCGATACGCTTCCCTGTTTAGATAAGCCTTTTTTAACAGCTTACTGGCGTTCAGAAGCATCTCTAGAAATTGCACGTCCTTTATTAGAACTGGAAAAAAATTCTGAAAATCTAGCAGTTGCTGAATTAATTCCAAAATTGTTTGATACTTTAAAATCAATTTTGGGGGGAAATCGCACTTGGGAAGACTATCGCTACAGAATGAAAGTTTTGCAAGGTGCTGAAAATATTGCTCAAATATCTTTAGATAAACTAAAAAAAGACTGGAAATATATCAAAGGTGGACGAGCTTTTGTTAAAAACTATATTAAGGTAAAATCACCTGAAGAGTGGGACGATATAAAAGCCGGACGCACGACATTAGACGCATACGAAGATATTTTTAATCAAGATGACGTAGTAGCTGAACTCAAAGAGTTTGCTGAGATTTTTAGTACAAGCTATGCTCCATTATTTACTTTTCGCTATAGTTTATTTGAAAGCCTTCCCATTTGCGATCCATTCGGTTTTATCTTAGATGATGCTGAGAAAAGTCGAATCGATCCTTTTCATCTACTGCGCTATTACGAATTTGCCCAAAACGGTGATTTTATCGAAATCAGAACTCGTGCAATCGAGACTTATAAACTGAGTTTTAGAATGCGATATCTTGATAGTCAACAAGAGTTTATCAATACGGAACTGAATAAATTAACAGCTTTTAAAAATTGTCAAATTATTCGTAGCGTTGAAGGAGCAATACGTCCAACACCTGAACTACAGGCGTTATCAAAATATCTCTTACCAGGAGTCATTATTTGTCCCCGAACTAATGCTGCTACTCTTTTCCAGTTGCATAAACAAGGAATTGTTTCATACCCTATAACTATTGCTTGCAATGATGGTGAAAGACAATACGAGTTTTTAGCAGGCTTAGCAGGAATTTTAACAATGGCAATGAAGTTTAAACAGCTACGCCTTCCAGATGATGAAGTTTTTATTGTTTAATCTCCATTAAGTCTAAACTCACTATGCCTCACAGCCTCGTTCTCAACCTCATTCCGCAATCTCCTATCTACCCTGAATTTCTCACTGGTAGGCATCTCCACGCCTTATTTCTCACCCTCATTAGTTCCGTCGATAAAACCTTGGGAAACTACCTGCATCAATCCAATGCAGATAAAGCTTTCACCCAGAAATGTTGAATCCTGAGACAAATCTTCATATAATTTTTGATACTTCTCTGTGAAAAGAGAATCGGTCAACATTTCACGATCTTCTCCATCCAATGAAC
>NZ_JACJQX010000061.1:0-26234 GCF_014696895.1 Chroococcidiopsis sp. [FACHB-1243]
ATGCCGTAGATGGAGGCGGAGGAGGCGGCGACTACTTTTTTGACTTTTGCATTCACCGCCGCTTCCAAGACGTTGAAAGTCCCATTAGCTAGAACTTCCATCGCTAGGCGCGGTTCTTGAGCGCATTGAGTGATGCGAATCGCTGCCTGGTGGAAGACAAGATCGACACCTTGCATCAGATCGGCAAGCAGTTGGCGATCGCGAATGTCACCTTCGACAATGACTAAATGTCCGCGTTCTTGCGCTTGAGCTAAGTTTTGGCGCTGTCCGCGAGTAAAGTCATCCAAAACTATAATTTCAGCAACTTCTTCTTTAACTAATAAATCGGCAATGTGGGAGCCAACTAAACCCGCGCCACCTGTAATTAATACACGTTTATTTTGCATATGCTTTAATTGCTCTGTGATGGTTCATATCCTTCTCGCCAGTGTAAAAACCGAGCCGGAACACCAGCAACGACGGCAAATGGTGGTACATCTTTGGTAACAACGGCTCCAGCACCAACAATACTACCTTTACCAATCGTTACCCCAGGAAGAATGACGGCATTCATCCCTATATCAGCTCCTGTTTCTACTTTTACCGATTTAATTTCCAGGTCGGTTTGAATAATCGGAACATCAATGGGGAATGCGGTATGAGTTGAACCAAGCACTTTTGCTCCTGGTCCCCATCCCACATAATCTTCAATTATCAAGTCACGCGCATCAAAATAGCTTTGAGGACCGATCCAAACGTAGTTACCGATCGCGCACTTGCCATCAAAGCGTCCTTGAATGTAGCTCTGCGAACCAATGAAAACGCCATCGCCAATCTCAAATGTTTCTAAATGTTTGAAACCAACGCCACTACCAATCCGAACGCCATGACCGAATTGACGTGCCATTGTACGCCAAATAATTCGCCGCATTAACAAGTCAAAATCACCCTCGCCAATCGCGAAGCGATTGTACAATTCGAGTAATTGGTCATTACTGTACTGATAGCGCAAATGTTTTGTCATCCCCACTTCAAACTCTGGGTCTGGTTTCAGCTCTTGGGAGCCGTGTGTAGCTGGGACTACCCTACTTTTTGCCAATTCATACATGGAAGATTCTCGCGTACTACAGCACTTACAACTTCTAATTGGTTGAGAGAAAGTTCGGCATACATGGGTAAAGAAAGAACTTCCCTCGCTGCTCGTTCGGCGTGGGGAAAATCTCCAGGTTGATACCCTAATTCGGCGTAAGCTGGTTGTAGGTGTACGGGAATGGGATAGTGAATGCCTGTTTGGATACCCTGCTTGTGTAGCAGATGTTGTAATAAATCCCGTTGGGGCGATCGCACGGCGTAGACGTGGTAAACGTGATAACTGTATGACATGACAGCAGGAGTAGACACCTCCGAACTTGCCAGTAACCGATCGTACTGAGCGGCGTGTGTTCTTCTTGCCTCTGTCCATTTGTCTAAATGACGTAACTTCACCCGCAAGATCGCTCCTTGGATACCATCCATGCGGTAGTTATAGCCTTTGAGCAGGTGATGGTATTTCTGTTCTTGTCCCCAATCACGCAGCATCCGCATTTTGCGCTCGTATTCAGGATTGCTGGTGACGACCATACCACCTTCACCACACGCCCCTAAGTTCTTCCCAGGATAAAAGCTGAAACAACCGATGTCGCCAAGACTACCAACTCGCTGCCCTTTATACTCGGCTCTGTGTGCCTGTGCTGCATCTTCAATCACAACGAGACCGTGACGGCGAGCGATGTCGAGAATCGGTTCCATGTCGGCTGGTTGACCGTACAGATGCACTGGTAGGATTGCTTTGGTGCGCGGGGTGATTGCTGCTTCAATCTGGGTTACGTCCATCGTGTAGGAAACCGGGTCGATATCGACGAATACGGGTTTAGCTCCGGTGTAACAAATTGCTGCCGTAGTTGCCACGAAGGTGAAAGGCACGGTAATCACTTCGTCACCCGCACCAATACCAGCGGCTAATAATGCTAAGTGGAGAGCGCTAGTTCCTGTATTGACAGCAATGCCAGAATCGGCATTACAGTAATGAGCGAACTCTTCTTCGAGAGCAACAACTTCACTGCCTAGCACAAATTGCGTACTTTCTAAAGCTTTAAAAACAGCAGCATCAATTTCGTCTTTAATGCTCAAATACTGCGCTTTTAAGTCTACGAATGGGATCATACTGCTACCTCCACTCCGCTTAATTCAACTAATTGACCTTGCTGCTTGATGGACTGGGTAGCAGCCTCTAGAATTCTGACGACCCGCAGTCCTGCTTCCCCATCGGTAATTGGACGTTTGCCTTGCTGGATGCAATCAACAAAGTGTAATGCCTCGGTTTGCAACGCTTCAGTCATATCTAACTTTGGCGACCACATATCTCCGGTACGATAGCCAACTAACATTTGGTAAACGTTCTCAGGACTGCCATTGACTGTAATTCCTTTGTCGTATACCTTAATCTTTTCACTTGGCTCCAAGTCGTCATAGCAGATCATTTTTTGACTGCCCCCAAGCAGGGTACGACGAACTTTAACTGGCGCTAGCCAATTTACGTGAATGTGGGCGATCGCGCTGTTGTCGAAAAATAATGTTAGGTAGGCAATGTTTTCTGGTTCGCCGGGAATGTGACTCATCCCTGTCGCCGAGACAGCGGTTGGCTTGGCTTGTAGCACGTAGTCCATAATCGAGAGGTCGTGGACTGCCAAATCCCAAATCACATTCACATCGTGCTGGAACAGCCCCAAGTTGACCCGGACAGAATCGTAGTAATAAACGTCGCCTATTGCTTTGCTGGCAACAAGTTCTTGCATCTTACGGACTGCACCCGTGTACACAAAGGTGTGGTCTACCATCAATACCAAATTTCGCTGTTGAGCTTCCTCAATTAGTCTGATGGCTTGTTGCGAACTGACAGTCATTGGTTTTTCGACGAGTACGTGTTTGCCAGCCTGCAAAGCTGCTAAGGCTAAGTCGTAATGAGTCGAAACTGGGGTCGCGATCGCGATCGCATCGATATTTGGATCTGCAAATAAGTCTTGGCTATCTGTCGTTACTTGCACGGCTGGGTAACGCGATTGCACTTTAGCCAGCCTTTCTATTTTAAAATCGCTCACAGCTACGACCTTTGCTCCTGGGAGATCGGCAAAGGTACGGACTAAATTGGGACCCCAATAGCCATAGCCTATGACACCAATATTAATTGTATGAATTGCCGAATTTTGCTTGTCCGTACAAATATTTCCCTGCTCGGGGTAAGTACTTGAATCGACATTTTGTGTTAAGCGATCGCGAGTATTTGTCATAGGAGTAAATCGGTAGAAGTAAGGTTACAAAACTTCAATTACTAAAAAAACAACGATAGCGATCGAGCAGTTAGCTAATAGTTTTTAGACTTTGCTAAAAGCAATCTTATCAACGGCAAATTTTCTAAGGAATTGCATCTGTCCGGTTTGCAGATCGACAGAAAATAAAGAATTACTACCTTCTAGATTGGGATCGGCAAGTGCCAATAGTTGATTGGAGGGAGAAAAGGCGAGACATGCCAAGTCATTTGATAAAGGACGACCGTTAAACCTCAGTTCTACTAAATTGATAACTCTTCCTCTACCAGTGATCGGAGACTTATTTGTCAGATCGAACTGCACCAGAATTGGGTTGCCACCAGGATCGATACTAGTACCGTAAATGTTGCCATCAGAGGATTGGGCGAGATTGCTGTACCGATTAAATGGAGGTAAATTTGGTAGATCGGAGCGAGAATCGACTTGACCTGATTTTGAGTCAATTAATCCTAGCTCGAAAGGCGGTTGACCTTGGGTAAGGCTAACAATACCTAGAAGTTGGTCTTGTTGGATGGCGAGTAGGCTCTCAATTGTATTGTTCTTTTTGATTTTTTTGGCTTTTAAGCCTTTTGTTGCCGACTTTTTACTATCTGGACTGAAAACGATGAAGCGATTTAGATCGCCCTTGCGAGTCGATGCTAGAGCCGCAACAACAAATGTCCCATCTGCTAAGGCAGTAAAACCAGTGATTCGTTCGCTCTGCTTTTTGATGATAAAAGCTTTACTTGCAGTTTCAGTTGCGTCCTGTTGATTTTGAACGGATTGTTCGGCAATTTCAGTAGATAACGATTCTTGACCTGTGGTAAGGTCTAAGGATTGCAAAATCATTCCAGGAGTTTTGTTTGCTGCTTTCTCATCAACTAAGTCTTCTGTGATGCTGCTGCTAGCAGGGGTTAGGCGCACGCCGTAAATGACGAGTTGTGTTTGGGCAACTATTTTTTTGGCTGCTAAATTGGAGAGTACGGTTGTAGCGGCACTAGCGATCGCTAGCTGACCGAATCGGCGGCGTTTTAATCTCAAGTTCATACAAAGTTATTCTCAAGGCACAATTATGTTGACATCTGGAGACTGAGGCTTAGCCCCCATGTCTGCTAGAACGTTGACAGCAATTTGCTTAGCGCGTATGTCTTCGCGGTTGACCCGAGCGCCATCAGTATCCAACCCGAACATCCAATGAACCGATCCAGTCGCAAATACCTTAGCGCCACTGGCAGCAGTGTAACGAGCTGCGTTGGAAATATTGATACTAGTTCCAGGCGGAAGATCGGAATCAAAGGAACCGTTGGGGTTAACTGCTGATTCGCTCAAAACGACAAGATTGCTGGGGGTAGCGCCATTATTAATCGCTGCATCCCATTCATAACCCACTAACGCACCCAGTTTGTCTCCGTCGTTCAAGTTCGTGTTGGCGTAGTAAGGGTCGCTACTATTGGTGACCACAAAATCATATCCGCCGTAGTAAGGGTTATTGTAATCGTAAGTCCAATACAATCCAGCATTATCGCCTGTATACATGACACCAATCAAAGCGTTTTCAGGTCGATTGTTTTGTTGACTGCGGAACTTGTTCGTAGGTGCGACGGGATCTGTCACATCCTTATAGCACGCCATGATGCGGTTGTTTCCCCCAGTGAGGTTATTTTCAAACCGAACTCGCCAATAGCAAGTGTTGGCTGAGAAGAAAGCTAAATTAACTCCCGCGTCCCTGGCTTGTTCGACAGCATTTCTCGCTTCCAGCGACCAATATTCGTCATGACCGACGGATAAAAATATTTTGTGCTGTCGCAATAGCTGTGGGTTTTCATGAACGTCCATGTTTGTGACGTAAGAGACGTTATAGCCCTGAGACTCTAACCAGCGCACCATATGGCGCTCCCAGCGCATCATCGAGTTTATTTCTTCGGGACGGATACTAGCCGATGAAAATGGGCGATCGTAAGAAACCTTCAGCGCTTTTTGACCGCCAATACTGTTATAGGTATATAAACTGTAACCGCCAAAAGTGTTATAGGCTAAATGAGTCGTAAAGCCACTCTGGAATAAGATGTCAGAAGTACTGCTGTCATCGCGAACAACGAACCATATCTGTGACTGTTTACCAGTTGCTAAAATGGTCAGCTTTGCAAAATACAAACCGCTCGTCCAATCATTACCTACTGCCAGCGTATAGGAAGTTGCCCAGTTACACTCGATCGTGCGGGTCGTACTGTCGAAGGTACAAGCAGGCTGCGTAGTTCCATTCAGCGCACCGCTGCTAGCGACTAATCGCGCTCCCGCACCTTCGTAGTAACCTAAGCGATACACGTCAATAGTGAATTGCGCACTATATCCTAGAGAAACTTTAATTGGCAGCGATCCGCCCTTATTGACGCTGGTTGCACCAGCATAGCCACAGATCTCACCATTTGTATCGTAGTTAGAGTTGGGGATTCTCCAGTCGGGATTACCTGGTTTTTGGTTTTCTAGGTAAATGGGGTTGGGATTGGTGGGATTGGCTCTGGTGGTAAAAGCAGTAAAAGTCACGCTGCCTATGTTATCGGCTGTTGCGGTGACTGTATTTGCTGCACCACCTGTCGTTCCTAAAGTCAATGTTGTGCTTGCTTGTCCGTTGGCATTGGTGACGGCGCTGGTAGGTGAAACGGAACCACCCCCACCACTTACGGCAAAGTTGACAGTCACCCCTGATTGAGGGCTGCCAGCAGGGTTTATCACTTGAACGACTAATGGGTTAGCCAGGGTTGTTCCTACTCCGCCGCTCTGATTATCACCACTGACTTTAGAAATTGTGGAAACAGAGGTAGCGGAGAAGACTACATCGCGGTAATAGTTGGTGTTGCGATAAGAACTGCTAGGAAAAGCGCCTGGACCTACGTTGTAAACTCCGTTACTGCCGTCAGCGACCGAGCTAAGGTCGCCGTTGACAATTGAGCTTGCCAATTCATCGTTATAAGCAGCATAGAAGCTGTTGATGTTGACAGAAACCACATAAGTTGTATTGGCTTGAATGTTCAGCGGTGTGCTAAGAGCTTGCTGCTGCCATCCTGATGCTGTCTCATTTGAGAAGCTCACAGTTGCCAATGGAGTGCCGCCACTTGCTGCCCAGATTTTGCCAGTATGGTTACCAGTCTCGCTTGCAGCTTTCCAAAATCGAATTGCAGTTATCTGACCGACGTTTGTACTGCGGAATTTCATCCCCAGTTCGTAAGGAACTCCGTCGCTAAGATTTTGAATATTAGGTGTTTGTGTTGTAAATAATGTCTGCTCAGTCTGAGCTTGAGCTATAAGAAATTCATCTGGATTGAATTGTTCGGTCATTTCAAATACTCGCTTTTGAGCCGTTATCGATCGATTTACGCCCATTGGCAATATTGCCAACTACCCGCGCGGGGACTCCCACTACAGTTGCGCGATCGGGAACATCGCGAGTCACAACTGCTCCAGCGCCAACTATGGCATTTTCTCCAATTGTGACTCCTGGCAGGATAGTGGCATTGCTGCCAATAGAAGCACGACGCTTTACTCTAGTCTCAATGACAGACCAGTCAGCTTCAGTTTGCAGGCTGCTATCTTCGTTGGTGGCACGAGGGTAAAGGTCGTTGGTGAACATAACTCCATGACCGATAAATACTTCGTCTTCTATAACCACACCCTCGCAGATAAAAGTATGCGATGATACTTTACACCTAGCACCAACGACCGCATTTTTTTGAATTTCTACAAAAGTACCAATTTTGGTTTCATCGCCAATTTTACAACCATAAAGATTGACTAACTGTGGATGAAAAATACTCACGCAATCACCTAGTTCTACATCATGATTTATTGCCATCTTTTTTTAGTCTTAACTATAATTAAACTTGAAAACTGCCGTTCGATTAATTAAATTTTTCTGTCAAAACTTTTTCTGATGGAACTGCGTGCCAAATCGCATCTTCCAAGTAAACACACTCATCCGATTGCCACGGGTACTCTTCCCGCTCGATCCCGTGCATCGTGACTTCAAACGGACAAATATTTCTCAAATTTTCGATTAAATTACTACCTCGTCGCTCTGAAAACCATGTTGTTAGAGTATACAAGCCCATATAGAGTCTAAATTTGGGGATCTCGCATCGGAGAATAAACAATCCCGCTTCTCGACGAAAGGGAAGTTGCCGATCGAAATTCCAAAAAATACACACTGGTTGTTGAAACTCATTCATTATCTGGAAGGAAAAGCACAGACTTTCATGCGGTTGAGTAACTTGTAATGCAAACTCAAAAGAAATTGCTTCTCCCCAGCAGTGAACTCCTTGTTCCTCAGAGGTGTGTACTTTCACCCAAGCTAGATAGTTGCCAGTCTTGTCTAAAGGAGCTTGGTAATAAGCTGGTTGCTCGTCAGCCATTTTTTGTCCGGCAATATATAACCGTACCGCTGTGTCAGTAGCACCATCAAATTGAACGTTCCCTTTTGAAAGTAAGATGCATCGCTTAGTTAATTGCGCGATCGCCTGCATACTGTGGCTGACAAACAAAACTGTTCGTCCTTCTTTGGTAGCCACGTCGTTCATTTTTCCCAAACACTTCTTTTGAAAGGCTGAGTCACCTACTGCTAAAACTTCATCTACAATCAAAACATCTGGTTCTAAGTAAGCTGCTACTGCAAATGCAAGACGCACGTACATACCAGAAGAATAGCGCTTGACTGGAGTATCTAAAAACTTCTCGACTTCAGCGAAATCAACAATTTCATCGAACTTCTTTTTAATCTCAGCTCGACTCATGCCAAGAATGGAGCCGTTCAGATAGATATTTTCACGTCCAGTTAGTTCTGGATGAAAGCCAGTACCGACTTCTAATAAACTAGCGACTCGTCCGGCGATCTCTATGCTGCCAGTGGTAGGTTCGGTAATGCGGCTCAAAAGTTTTAAGAGTGTCGATTTACCTGCGCCATTGCGTCCAATAATTCCAACTGCTTCGCCTTGCTTAATCTCAAAGGAAACATCCTTGAGCGCCCAAAATTCTTCAAGATTAGATTGAAAGTTTTGTTTACCATTTTGTTGCAAAAATGTTTTAGAAAATCTTTGAAACTTATTCCCGATGACATCTCTTAAAGTCTTATAGCGATAGAAACCCGCTGGTTTTTCTCTTTGGTGACTGATGATGTATTTCTTTCCCAGTTGCTCAATGCGAATAAGCGGCTCGGACACGCACTCAACTCCTGATAATACAATTCCTGATAATACAACCTATATTGACTTGGCGATCGCCAAACTCCAAATTGCAAATTCCAATTTAAATAATGTCAGCGAAAGTTCGTTCCATTTTACGGAAATACCAAACTCCGCTCGCGACCAGTAAAATAACAATTCCCACTGACAAAATGAATCCTGGTAGGTAAATGTTTGCTTCACCACCTAAAATTGCCCAGCGGAAACCATCAATCACTCCTACCATTGGGTTTAACGAGTAAAGCAAACGCCATTGTTCCGGTACGATCTTGCTACTAAAGCCAACAGGTGAGATATACAGACCAAACTGAACGATAAATGGCACGACATAGCGAAAATCCCGATATTCTACGTTTAGTGCCGCTAACCAAAGCCCTCCTCCTACAGCAGCAGCAAAGGCAATTAAAATAAATAAGGGTAAGGTCAATATGCGCCAATCGGGAATAAAATTGTACCAAGCCATCAAAGCTATTAGAATCATGCCTGAAATCATAAAATCTACAAAGCTGACAATCACTGCACTGGCGGGTACAATTAAGCGAGGAAAGTAAACTTTAGAAATTAAATTGGTATTGACGATTAAACTATTACTGGACTCAGATAAGGAATTAGCAAAAAATTGCCAAGGTAACATCGCTGCAAATACCAAAATTGGGTATGGTGCGCCTTCTGAAGGTAGCTTTGCCAAGTTGCCAAACACGACTGTAAATACAACCATTGTGAGAAATGGTCGTATTAAAGCCCAAGCAATGCCTATAGCTGTTTGCTTGTAACGCACGAGAATGTCTCGCCAAGCCAAGAAGTAGAATAGCTCTCGGTAACGCCACAGATCCTGCCAATACTGGCTCTCAGTATGACCAGCTTGTATAGTTAGTTTTCTCGTCTGCATATGCTTACAGCTACCAACCTACTTAATAGTTTCATTTGACTCTACATGCATGAACTTGCATTCTAATGAATGACTATCCGCCATCTGCGGTCGAACCCAGCTCAAACCTTATGCAGATATCGGCAAGTTGCCATGCTAATCTCCTCACCTTGAGTCAGATGGTTGCAGACTCACGCTATGTCATCTGCACGTTTACCACCCTTACAGACTTGTTAACCCTACGGCACTGATGTAGCTAATGCAACAATGGCTGTACGGCTTAATTCTGCAAACGAGGCAATCGAGCTGTGATGGAAATTGCTTGAGAAACTAGCAATACCTGGCTTAGTGCAAAAAAACAGAGGCTGACTTGCTTACCAAATTCAGGTAAGGTCGTGTAGAGACGATTTACGATCGCCAAGCAAGTGGCACAAAGCGCCAAAACGGTTTGCGATCGCCAAGCGGCTATTCTAAATTTAAATGCTGTTTCTATGGTCTAACCAGTAAAATTGAATCCCCCGAGCATTTGCTTGTACGTGCTGGTAATGCAAGCAAAGATTGCAGTTGCCATCTAAGGGATGTCCGGCTCCGGTAGCGCCGTGAGTGCTTCCAGGACTGGCTGATAGGATGACCAAATTGTATAAATAAATTTCGAGTTGTTACGTACATGTTTCTTAAGTAGCTCTCTCACCCACGATTTTCAACGAACTGCAAGAGCCTTGTCTGACTGGATCGCAAAGAATCGGTCGGCTCAGATCCCCTTACCTAGCTTGGTATCGCATCGATTTAGATTTGATACCAGCAGAAGCTACCGCTACCTCAGCAGATAACAGTTTCCTCCAACTAGATATTGTAATAGTTAAAAAAACTAATCAAATAGAGTAGACGTTTTGGTAGGTTGCATCAAAATCCCGTAGCAAGGATTGCAGAGATTTGTGTATAAGTTCATTCAATCACTCTAGTGATAGATATACAATAAAGAAAAAATAAAGATAATGTAAACTTTCTGTGAAGTACTTTACAGGAGATCCAGAAACCGAAATTTTGTTTAAAACGGATTGATCATCTTATAGACTAAGTGGTAGATTTATACATGCCCTCCCAATCGAGAGTAGCAAGGACTTGTTTTTAGTCGTATACGCACTCAACTCCCTAAAGAGGGAGAGAGGTGGCGAGTAGACTGTGTATTCAGTTGAGTATCAGGCTGACTTCAGACTTGAGTAAGTTTCTAAGACCCGTTATTAAAAAATAAACAGAGTCTACATATGAGAAATGTTAGCTCCTCTCAACAGTTGCCTCCTCAGACCTACAGCCAGCAACTTCAGCCTCAACCTCAGCTCTACACGACTCAACCTGACGACACCAATGAAGGTGGATTGAATATCAGTTGGTTGCTAGGAGCGATTCGGCGCAGAATACTAACAATTCTGATCGGCACAACCGCAGTTGCCAGTGTATCTGTATTACTAGCTGCGACTGGTACTCCAACCTATGTCGCTAAGTTCGAGCTGTTAACCGAACCCGTGACTGCTGAAGATAAAGTTGTATCGTCTAAGGACGAAGACAAAGAAGAAAAGGATTCTCCGGGGTTAGATGAGACAACTTTGAAGGTTTTACAAAGTCCGAAGTTGATGTCTCCCATTACCCAAAAACTACAATTATATTACCCTGGTAGCAGCACGCCTCAATTGAACATTAAGCTGTTGCCCAACACAAATATTTTAGAAGTTAGCTATAAAGATCCTAATTTTGAAAAAGTTCAATTTGTCCTGGACACGGTAGCTGAGGCTTACTTAAAATACAGCCTAGAAGAACGTCAGACAGATGTTAATTTAGGAATTCAGTTTGTCGAATCTCAGCTACCACAATTGCAGCGGCAAGTTGAATTCTTGCAACAGCGCCTTCAAGGTTTTCGGCAACGACATGGTATTGTTAACTCCGATACTCAAGGTCAACATCTCTCTTATCAGCTCGATCGAATTGAACAGAAGCGATTGGAGATCCAGACTCAGTTATCTAGTAGCACAGCTTTTTACAATAATCTGTACGAAAAACTGCGATTGCAACCGGATACAGCGGCAGCAATTACCGAACTGAGCGAATCGTCTCACTATCTGAAGCTGTTCAACTTACTTCAAGATGTAGAAACTAAAATTGCGGCGAAATCGTCTCGTTACAAAGAAGATAGTCCTGAATTTCAATCTCTGTTAGCTCAACAACAGCAGTTGCTGCAAGCTGTCAGAAAAGAGGAACGGCGAATCTTGGGAGATCGATTGCCAAATGGAACGACAGACTTGATAGATACAGCCTCTCCCGGTTCGGCTCGTTTAAGAGAAATTCAAAAATTGACTAATGCTGCTAAGCAAATTCAGTCCTTAAAAGCGCAAGACTACACCCTAAATAAGTCCGAGAACTTGTTAAGACAACAAGCTAAACAATTTCCGATAATTATTCGTCAGAAAGATGACTTAGAACGGCAGTTAAGAATTGCTTCCGATAACTTAAACCACTTTTTAACCAAGCGCGAAGCACTACGAATCGATGCTGCGCAAAAGCAAGTACCTTGGCAAATACTCACTCCTCCTAGCGAACCTCAAAATACCGCACCTACCGTTCAGCGTAATTTAGTTCTAGGCACAGCTTTAGGTTTATTAGTCAGTTTTGGAGTTGCTCTGCTTGTAGATAAACTTAACAACGTTTTTTATAACTCTGAAGAAATTAAAGATAAGACTAAATTGCTAATTTTAGGTGAAATTCCTAGCGTAAAATTCGATCGCAATAGTAGACTAGCGCAAAAAACTGAAGTTTCTGATTTCTGGGAGTCTTTCCGCTCTCTTTACACAAACGTTTCTTTTCTCGATTTTAATGGGACTGTTCGTTCTCTAGCGATCGTCTCAGCTGCTCCCGAAGATGGTAAATCAACAGTTGCATTGTACTTAGCTCAGACAGCAGCAGCAATGGGTAAAAGAGTTTTATTGGTTGATGCCAATTTGCGGACTCCCGCCATTCATAAAATGTTAAATTTATCCAACGCGCAAGGACTGAGCAATGCGATCGCCGAAGGTTTAAACTTTCAGTATGCGATCCAACAAGTGCGTAATAGCTCTGAGGAAGCTGAGGATAATGGAGCTTTTCAAGAGGCTACAGCGCACAGTAGAGAAATATCCAAGGATAACTTGTTTATCTTAACTGCTGGTTCAATTCCCCCGAATCCATCGATTCTGCTTTCATCGCCGCAAATGCAAAGCTTGGCAGAGCAACTGCAACAAACTTTCGATTTAGTGATATACGATACATCTCACTTGATTGGTTTTGCTGATGCAAATCTTTTAGCTAGGCATGTGGATGCTAGCATTTTGACTGTAAGTATGGGTAAAACAAACTGTTCCGCTTTAGTCAAGGCATTAGAGCAGTTAAATTTCTCTGCCACACCAGTTTTAGGTGCAGTTGCTAGCGGTATTCAAAGACAGCCTAATAAAATCAGCTTTCTATCAAAGCGGAAGTATGGCGCTCGCTTGTTCGCACTCGATCGCGCCTGAAACTTAAATTATTGCATTTAGATTGAACTCGCCAATCTTTGTCTTGGGAAGCACCATACATTACGCTTGCAAAATAATCAGAATAAATGGCAGGCTTGCATCTAATTTGATTTCCTTAAGATACAGTTAAATTAAGCTATGAAAGAGTAAAAATAGAGAGCTTTAGTGATATTTTAATAAGTATAAGTTGTAAAAGACTTTGATTATTTAAATTAAAGCAATTCTGCTAAAGTTTCGGCTGAGTAATAGATCGAACAAATTTTAAATGAATCGGTAAGATACTATCAGTTTGCGAGAGGCATTCAACCTGATTCTGCAAACTATGTCAGAGATTAACAGCCGATTCCAACTATTTTTTGTGCGTGCGGAAATGGCTTTATACATTACGCACAGCCAGGATTGTTAGCTGAGGTTCCACATTGCTGGCAACAGAGAAATAATGAAAAATACACGACAATCCACGCTAAATAATAGAGAATTATTTAGCAAACAACATCAAATTCAAAATCAATCCTTTGAGACTCTAGATTTAGAATTTAGAGTATTAAAAGTTTATAAAAAACTTGACGTGATCGATTCACCTGTTAGTGCTTTACCGTTTGAATCTCAAATTAACTTAATCTTAGAGTGGGCAACGAGTAAAGTTAGTAAATTTGTTTGTGTGGCTAACACTCATATGCTAGTAGAAGCCTACTGGCATCCAGAGTTTGCCACAGTTTTGAAGAATGCAGACCTTGTGACTCCTGATGGAATGCCTTTAGTCTGGATGTTGAAGTTGTTGGGAGCGCGTACCCAAAATCGTGTTGCGGGAATAGATATTCTTTTATCTTTATGTAAACTCGCTCCTTTGAAGAACGTGAGCATATTTTTCTTAGGTTCTGAAACACCAGTTTTAGAGAAAATGAGAGAGCGCTTGGCGCGGGATTTCCCTAACTTGAAAATTGCTGGTATGGAGCCTTTGCCGTTTCATCCACTGACGCGCGCAGAAGATGAAGCTTTGGTTGAAAAAATTCATCACAGTGGTGCTGGGATCGTTTTGGTCGCTTTAGGTTGCCCAAAACAGGAATATTGGATGCAGCAACATCAAGGTAAAATCCGAGCAGTAACGATCGGATTGGGGGGAGCATTTCCTGTTTATGCAGGAGAGCGAAAAAGAGCGCCCCATTGGTTGCGTTTTGGTGGTGGCGAGTGGTTGTATCGGTGGCTGCAAGAACCACTGAGACTATCGAGTCGATATGGTCAAACTATCCCAGTATTTACTTTGCTAGCTTTAAAGCAAATACTGTTGTGTTACTTAGTAAAATCTCAAGGTTCATGAGATTTGATGGTGTCGCGATCGCTAGTCACTGGCAATTTGCCAATAACTAACGACAGCTAACTAAACGACAATCAGAATTCTCCTGCGAGAGCGGGAATACATCGTTCGCACAAGAGCGGATGTGCTTGAGATGCGCCGACGTGTATAGAATAATTCCAGCAGCGATCGCATTTTTTCCCGTCAGCCTTAGCGACCCCAATTCCCAAAGCTTCAGATTGGAAATTATATTTCAATTCTGTTAGGGTTGCGGGAGTATCGAGCAATTCTACCCCAGAAGTGATGAATAAATAGCGTAACTCATCAACACCGTTGGAATGAGTAGATGGCTGTGCGTCCGTACTGGGGTTTAAAAATTGCAGGCGTTGTCGCAAATTAGCATCAGCAACATATAACAGTACCTTTGCTTCGAGAGAAGAACCGATCGCCTTTTCAGTACGTGCTTGTTCTAATACCTTATTCACTTCCGTGCGGAGTTGGCGTAACTGAACCCAAGATTCTGCCAGCTCTGAATTCTGCCATTTGCCCTCTAACTTCACCCAGCCGGATTCAAATACAGATTCATGCGACGTGGGGTAGGGGAGATATTGCCAGATATCCTCTGCCATGTGACACAATACAGGGGCGATCGCTTTGGCTAAGTTTTCTAGGGCAATCTGCAACACTGTTTGACAGCTGCGACGGCGAAACGAATTAGCGGCACTGATATACAGCCGATCCTTGGCAATATCTAAATAGAAACTCGATAAATCTACAACGCAGAAATTCTGTACGGTTTGGAAGAAACGGAAGAATTGATATTTATCAAAAGCTTGAGTTACCTCGGTAAATACTTCCGTCATCCGGTGCAGCATGTAGCGATCCAATTCTGGTAACTGCTCGTATGGTACTGTATCCTGGCTGGGATCGAAATCGTGCAGATTTCCTAATAAGAAACGAGCCGTGTTGCGAATTTTATTTCTCGCATCCGCTAACTGCTTCAAGATATTTTTACTGATCGGTACGTCGGCGGAATAATCTACCGAAGAAACCCACAACCGCAACACATCTGCACCGTAGGGTGGTTCTTCTTTTTGATTCTTACCTCCGTCAATAACTACCGTCGGATCGACTCCATTTCCCAAAGACTTGCTCATCTTACGCCCCTGTTCGTCTACGGTGTAGCCGTGAGTCAAAACAGTTTTGTAAGGTGCGTGACCGTTGGTCGCAATGCTCGTGAGCAAACTAGATTGGAACCAACCGCGATGCTGATCCGATCCTTCTAAGTACAAATCAGCTGGATAGGATAATTCCGGTCGCTGTTGAAGGACAGCCGCCCAAGAGGAGCCGGAATCAAACCAGACATCCATCGTATCCATACCTTTACGGTATTTTCGCCCGTTATCGCGATACTTTTCTGGGAGCAACTCTTCGACCGACATTTCCCACCAAGCATCCGAGCCTTTTTCAGCAAAGATATTTTGGACGCGAGCGATCGTCTCTTCATTCAGTAGCGGTTCCCCAGTTTCCTCGTCGTAAAATACGGGAATTGGCACGCCCCAACTGCGCTGGCGGGAGATACACCAGTCAGAACGCTCGGCTACCATTGCGGTGATGCGGTTTTCTCCTTGAGCCGGAATCCACCGGACATGGGCGATTTCTTGCAGGGCTGCATCTCGAAATCCTTCTACCGACGCAAACCATTGCTCAGTTGCCCGCAAAATCACGGGTTTTTTCGTCCGCCAATCGTAGGGATACTTGTGGACGTAGGGTTCTTCCTTCAGCAGCGAACCAGCTTGTTCTAAAGCTTGAACGACTGCGGCGTTGCCTTCCCCTAATACGTTGAGCTTGGCAAATTGTCCGGCTTCTGCTGTAAAGTTACCATCGGCATCGACGGGAGAGAGGATCGGCAAATTATAGCGCATCCCCACTTGATAGTCTTCTTGTCCGTGTCCTGGTGCAGTGTGGACGAGTCCCGTACCGGATTCTGTCGTCACGTAGTCGCCGCCAATGACAATTGGATTTTCGCGATCGCACAATGGATGGCGATATTTGCAGTGTTCTAGTTCGTAGCCTTTAAGTGTGGTTTTAACAGTTAATTGAGCGCCAAGTGTAGTAGATAAGCGATCGACTAGATCTGCTGCGACGATGAGGTATTGTGGATTTTGGTCACGCAAAGACGAGGACACTTGCGTGCGGGGGTTCCCCCCCTTGAGGAGCGACTGCGGTGCGGGGGTTCCCCCCGTTAAAGCACGTCGCGTCAAAGTGTCCATAGCAAAGGCGCTAAGGGTGCTTTGCGTCTCTGCGTCTTTGCGTGACATTTCCACCACGGCATAAGTTAAGTCGGGATTGACTGCAACTGCTAAGTTGGCTGGAATTGTCCACGGGGTTGTCGTCCAGATGGCTACCCAGAGATGGGGGAGGAAGGATTTGAGTTTGGGGAAAGCTGATGGCTCGATGTGAGTTATCGGGAAAGCCGCATAGAGGCTGCGGGAGGTGTGTCCTTCGGGATACTCTAGTTCGGCTTCGGCTAGAGCGGTTTTCGAGCTAGGACTCCAGTAAACGGGTTTGAAGCCACGATAGATGTAGCCTTTTAAGACCATCTGCCCGAATACGCCGATTTGGGCAGCTTCGTATTTTGGTTTTAGAGTTAAATAGGAGTTTTCCCAATCGCCGACAACACCCCAACGTTTGAGACTGGCGCATTGTTCTTGCATAGCTTTGAGGGCAAAGTCCCGTGCTTTGTGGCGCAGTTCCAAAGGTGCGAGCGAGGCGCGTTCCTGCGGCTTCATGCTTTGGATGACTTTGAGTTCGATGGGCAATCCGTGACAGTCCCAACCATGAATGCAGCGAACTTTACGCCCTTGTTGGAGTTGATAGCGATTGATAATGTCTTTGAGGATTTTATTCAGGGCATGACCGATGTGTAACGAACCGTTGGCGTAGGGGGGTCCGTCGTGTAAAGTGAAAATCTCGCCAGAATTTTGCTGTGACAGGCGATCGTAGATTTGATTTTCTGCCCAAAACTTTTGGATCTCTGGCTCGCGCTTGGTAGCGTTTGCCCGCATGTCAAATTTTGTCTTAGGCAGGTTTACGGTATCTTTGTAGCTTCCTGGTTCTGTCACAGCTTTGTCTAAAATAGGGGCAAGGTTATTCAACTATTTTAGAAGTATTTCTGCGGCAGGATAAGTCCCGTTACAGTTCAATGCAGGCGATCGCATTGTATTTGTGGATGCAGCCATCAATATAACTTCATTTTTTGCATTTTACGACTTCTCGTCGGTTTCTGGTGGAGAAGCTGGTTGATGCTTTTCTTCTGCATCTTCAATTGCAGCTTCTACTAATTCGGGACTCGGGGGATCGGGACGGTGTAATTCAGTGACTTCGCTTGGTGAGGATAACTCGGTTTCAGTTTCGGTAGTCGTCAATTCTTCTAGTTGCGTGGTTTCGACTGGGGTAGCTGCTGCAATGTCTGGGTTTGGTTGAGCTTCGGGAGCGTCAATGTTAGATTCTGCTGGAGGAATCACTTCCACTTCTGAGGCGATTTTTTCTTCAAAAGTAGATTCTGACTCAGTTGTTTCTATGGCTGTAGGGGTGCGATTATCGACAATTTCTACAGTGGGAGTAGATTCTACTGGCGGTGTCGGAACTTCCTTGACATCAACTTTGGATTGTAGCTGTTCTTTAGCTGCTGTCGCTTTACTAGTTGCCTTCTTGCCAAACTGCGACAGCTTTTGCAGGGGTGAGATTTTGGTGACTTGCTCTTGAACGTTGCTTTTTACCTGTGCTGCACTAGGGACTGCTGTTTGTTGTTGTTGAGGAGTTAATTGGCGGCGTAGCTGTAGAGTTTGAAACGCATACCAACCCAGTAACACGACTCCAGCGACTTGACCTAATAGGAGTCCTCCTGTAATCTGCTTGGCACATACCCATAAGACTAAAGCATAGAACAACCCTACGCCGCTCCAATAGATATCGTTCTTGCGACCAATTTCTGGAAAGAAAAAGGCAGCTAAGTAGATGCCAAGACTACCAATAGCAACAGCTAACGCAAGGATGTATGCAAGCATTTCTCATCTACTCCTAACTTAGAGTGTTTTCTGGGGATATCTGCTGGGGGCGTTTTTTACACTAGCTACCTCTACCATTTTGCGGGAGATTGTTGACTTAGATACAAAACAAAAATTAATTCTCTGTATCTACTTACCAGGTTGACATTTTTACCGTAGTGTTGTTCTCTGCTGTATGGGCGATCCTGTGGCGATCGCGCAACTGAGTTCTTCCCAAGAGTTAAGTTAATATTGGGCAGGGCGAAAAAATTTGTTCGTAAGTTGTTTCCAAATATTTGCCGATCCAATAACAATCTGGGATTCGATGGTTCGATAAATGAAGATAGACTTACATCAGGTGAAAGTAAAATCGTATAGAGTGGCGTTAGCAAAGCTTTCCAGAAGAATCGTAATTCTAGTGGCAGTGGGTATTTTCTTCGCTAGCATCGAGGTATTTGCAGGCATACCCAAACAGATGAATGTAAATCGTTCCAGTCCAGTAGGGGGAAAAAATACGTCTCCAGAACAGATTCGCACAATTGTGCGTCAAGCTAGAGACAGTTGGGTCAATGGAGATGCAGATGCTTTCGCTGCTTTATTCACTCCTGATGGCGAGTTAATTGTCCCAGGACAGAAGTGGGTAGGTAGAGCCGCCATCCGCAAAGCAGCAGCAGATTTCGCTACTTATGCATCCAACGTCAAAATCGACATTCGCCAAATAATTATTGAAGGCAATCGCGCTGCCGTAGAGTGGTATTGGGAAGATACGGAAAAAGCGTCAGGTCGTCGCAACCGTGCAGACGATGCCATTATTGCCGATTTTGTCGCAGGTAAAATCAAGCGTTGGCGCGAATATATCGATAGTAAAACACCAGAAAACAGTTGACAGTTATCAGTTATCGTAGGGGCGGGTTTTGACCAAAAATTTATAGCTTTGGTTGTCAATCTATATGCTAAACCCGCCCGTACAGTTATCAGTTATCAGTTATCAGTGAAGAAAGGGAGCGCACGAGCAGTTATCTGCGATTAACAGCCAACCGCCAACTACCAACTACCCATTATCCATTACCCCTGATTCAAATAATATTCCGATCGCGGGAACAAATCGGTATTTACGGGTTGAGGTTGACCGTCTTTGGCGTGGGAGTAGAGATTTACCTGGGCAGTTTTGACATCTTGACGAATTGCTTCGACGTTGACGCTTGCTTTTGCTAAGAAATTCAATACAGATGCGTCCTCTAGTTTATTTAATAGCCGTTGTCGATTGAAGTCAACGGGGCGATCGCTGCCAATTAAAACGTGTAAATCGCCGCTCATGCTTAACTGCATCACGAAAGGGAATACACTGCGGAATGTCTGCGCCGTGCCTAAGCCTACGTTCCATTCCACAAACATACCACCTGGGGCGAGGTGCGATCGCACGGCTTGAAAAAACTCTTGCGAGTAGAGCATACCAGCTCGCGATCGCCAGGGATAGATCGCATCGGCTTCAATGATGTCAAATTGTTGCTGGGAGAGTTCCAACTCTTGCCGTCCGTCACCGACAATAAATTTATAACGCGGATCTTCAAATAAGTACTTAAGCGGCTGACCGTTAGGAGTTTGAGCATATTGACGCAAAACTGTCAACTCAGCTTTGAGTAACTCTACCACTTTAATTTGCCGAGTTGCAGGGTTTACTCCTGCTGTATGAGCCGTCCCCCCCGAACCGAGTCCAATAATTATGACTTGGGCGGGATGGGGATGAATCAGTGCGGGTAAACTGCCCAGGAGGGCGTGGACTTGCATGTAAGGGAAACTGGCTTGCGCTTGTCCGCTGGCGAGTAAAGTCCCTTGTCCGTTTACTTCAGTCACGGCGGCTACACCTGTCGAATCTTCGGCAGCTAGGAAATATTGTGTGGCTGGAATGCCATGTAGAGCTGCCCAGAGACGGGTATTATTTGGAAATACAGCAATGATGACAGCTAGGGCGATCGCCAACATACTCGTAAGCTTATCTCTCCTCAGATTGAAACATAGCAGGGCAAATCCCAGTCCCAACCACGCAATGAATCGCAAGGAACCCGCCGTACCGAACTTATCCAACAGCACCAATCCCGTCAGCAGGCTACCTGTAGAATTGCCTAAGATATTTGCGACTTGAATGAAACCGACTCGCTGTCCAATTTGGCTATCTTTTGTTTGTACGGCTTTCTGGACTAACGGAAAATAAAAACCCAGTAAGAAATTTGGCAATACGAGCATGACTGAAGGTATGACTACATATCTCAAGATGACAATAGAAGTAATATTATTTAAGTCAATGTAGCCGATATCTGTGCGTAAATCTGTTGGATAAGATTGCCAGTAAATGCTAATCAGCCAAATAGAAATTAGCGCATAAGCAGCTATACCAGCTTGAATCACAAAAAAGACTTTTCGGGGTTGACGAATAAATCGAATTGTTGCCGATCCTGCAATACTACCTAAGGCATTACCGACGAGAATAAATGCTAGAAGATGAGCGTATGTATAGGCGATTGATTGCAGTACTGTATCTAAAACCCGAAACCAAATAATCTCTAAAGAAATTGCTACAAACCCGGAAAGAAAGACTAAAAAGCACCACTGCCATAGAGAACGCGATCGCAGCGCTCCATTTGCCGTATTTGATATAGTTAATACAGGGCGATTTGAATAAAACTGATGAGAAATAGACCAGGCAATAATTCCCACTACAGCACTTAGAATTGCACCGAAATAAACTGTTTTTTCATAGCCAAAAGTCCCGATAATATACCAACCGGAAACGAGCGTTCCCAGACCCGAGCCGAGTGTATTTAAACCATAGAGCAGACCAATTCGAGCTGCTGCACCTTCTGCATGACGGCTAGTCGCCTTCGTTACCAAAGGCAGCGACACACCCATCAAGGTAGTAGGAATTAATAAACTGACAAACACGATCGCCAACATCATTGCTGGAGATTGTGCCAAAGATTTTCCTTGCAGAAACAGCAAATCGTAAAATAGAAAGCGGCTGCAAACAGCAAAAATCGCAATTCCAAAATTGCAGCAACTATAGATTTGTACTGCCTGTCGGTTACTGAGGCGATCGCCGATCCAACCACCCAGCCAACCACCTACACCTAGTCCTAACAAATAGGAGGCAACCACAATCGTTACCGATCGCACATCAGATCCAGAAAACAATCCCAGCATTCGTTGCCACACTACCTGATAAAGCAGCGCTGTAAACCCTGAGAGAAAATAAACGATAAATAGGGCAGGAATTGCCCGTTTGTCATTTGTCATTTGTCATTTGTCATTTCACACACCATGCACCACGCATCAATATTAAGACCGTCTCACGTTAAAACAACACCATTCTTTGCGTCGCCAAAGAGTTGCTACAGTCCAGCCATAATGTTCTAAAGTATCGGCTACCGATTGGGCTTGATCGATTAAAATCCCGCTCATAATGCCCCAAGTCGAGGGTTTAGAAACAGAAGTAATTTGGGGAATTAATTGAATAATGACATCTGCTAAAATATTGCACACAATGCCATCGAAAGATACTTGGGTCATTTGAGGTAGCGCGTTCACGCTACCCTGTCCTACGATTATGCGATCGGCAGAAATTTGATTGAGCTGTCGATTGCTGTGGGTGGCGTTGACTGCCAGAATATCCGTATCTACAGCATAAACTCGGCTAGCCCCAAGTAAAATTGCTGCAATTGAGAGGATACCAGAGCCACAGCCAATATCTGCAATAACTAAGTCTTCTCGACTGGAATTGGGCAGATCGTCCAAGCGCATTTCTAAGGCTTCTAAACATAATTGCGTTGTGGCATGATTGCCCGTACCAAAAGCAGTCCCAGGATCTAGCCGTAGCAAAAGTCTTTCAGATGTTTCTGGCACTGGCAGCCAAGCAGGATAAATTAAAATGCGATCGCCCACTTCCTGCGGTTGCCAGTACTGTTTCCAGCTACTTGCCCAGTCTTCTTCATCGATTAAATGCCACTGCATTTTAGGCGGCTCTAGCCCTACCAGCAAGGCATCCTGTCGCAACCACAGCGAAAGGGCAGCTAAGTCGAGTAACTTTACTTGTTCTTGCGGCAAGTATGCTTTCACCAAACAAACATTACCATCATTCTTCTGTTGTTCGCTTGCCATCCCACGACAGCCAAAATCTTCTAGTCGCCAGAAGATCGTCTCTTCCAGGTCTAGATCGCCCAAAATTTGAATTTCCCACCAGTGATTTGCCATAGTTAGCGGTTAGCAATTAGCGATTAGCAACTAGTTGCTAATCGCTAATTGCTATAAAGTTACTGTATACGCATCGCGAATGCCTGCAACTTTGGTGATTTCAGTCAAAATTCCATCGGGCAGGGGGTCGTCTAAACTCAGTACCATCACCGCATCACCGCGCACGATTTTGCGTCCGACTTGCATACTGGCGATGTTGACGTTAAAGCTACCCAGCAGGGAACCGAGTTTACCAATAATTCCTGGCATATCTCGGTGTAGCGTGAATAGCATGTGCGAACTGGGAGGAATGTTGATCGGGAATTCGTCAATGTTAGTAATGCGAATTTCACCATCGCCCAACAGCGCCCCCGTCACTGAATGTTCGCCCATCGAACCCTTGGCTGATAAGTGCAAGGAACCTGCATAATCCCGAATGGCAGCATCTCGCGTTTCAATAATCCGAATGCCTCGTTCTTTGGCTTCCACGCTGGCATTGACGTAATTGACTCTTTCTCGCAGTGCTTGAGAAAGCAATCCTTTCAGGGCAGCAACAACCAATGGTTGGCTCTTATTAGTGGCAAGTTCCCCTTGCAGTTTGACATTGAGTAGATCGACTCGTCCCCCAGCCAGCTGACCGACTAAATTACCCAGAGTCTCGGCAAGTTGCATGTACGGTCTGAGTTCTTCCAAGATATCGGGGCTGAGTCCAGGGATATTGACGGCAGAACGGGCTGGTAAGCCTAGCAAGACATCGCGGATTTGCTCTGCTACGTCGATCGCTACGTTGACTTGTGCTTCTGTGGTCGAAGCGCCGAGGTGAGGGGTGAGGATAATTTCCTTTCCTAATGCTCTTAGCGGCGATTCCTTCAGGGGTTCTTCCTCGAAGACATCCAAAGCCGCCCCCGCGATTTTACCCGCCTTAAGTGCTTCTGCTAGCGCCGCTTCATCGATAATGCCACCCCTAGCACAGTTAACGATCCTGGCATTGGGTTTCATTTTAGCCAGTGCCTGGGCGTTAATTAAATGCGTTGTTTCTGGGGTTTTGGGGATGTGCAGCGTAATGTAATCGGCTTCTTGTAGTAGGATATCTACCTCAACTAAACGGCAACCTAACTGTTCGGCTCGTTCGGTAGAAATAAATGGGTCGTAAGCGAGTAACTTCATCCCCATCGCTTTAGCCGCCGTAGCAACGTGGGAACCAATCTTTCCTAAACCAACCACGCCCAAGGTTTTTTTGTAGACTTCTGCCCCCACAAAGGTTTTGCGATCCCACTCACCGCGTTTGACAGAAGCATTTGCATCGGGAATGTAACGCGATAATGCTAGCATCATCGCGATCGCGTGTTCGGCAGCGGCGATCGTATTTCCTTCGGGAGAATTGACAACGACAATTCCTTGGCGGGTGGCAGCAGGTACGTCTACATTATCTACGCCCACACCAGCACGACCGATAATTTTCAGTTGATGCCCAGCTTCGATAATTTCTTTAGTAATGCGGCTACCAGAGCGAATCATCAACGCATCATACTCTGGGATCGCCTGTACAAACTGCTCTGGTGTTAGACCGATTTTTACATCAACAGTGGCAACTTGGGAAAGGATATCAATTCCTGCCTGGTCGATTGGGTCAGATACGAGAACTTTAGCCATGATTAACGATAGGAATCCAGTGGGAAAAAGGCACTATTAATGATAAGTGAACTGTCTGCTCGTGTGAGTAATTTGTTTGTCTACTCACTTTGAGCGACAGCAGCGATACACAAGACCAGGGGTGATTTCAGTAGCGCGTTACTCTCAGCTCAGGGTTGCCTTTAGTTAGGTTAAGTTGTGCTTTCGGTAATTCGCTGCCGCAGTACGATATTTTAACAGTTAACAGGGAGCAGGGAGTAGGGAGTAGGGAGTAGGGAAGAAATTTATTCTAAATTCGTCTTGTCCCCCTTGTCCCCCTTGTCCCCCTTGTCCCCCTTGTCCCCCTTGTCCCCCTTGTCCCCCTTGTCTCCCACTCTCATGAATTACCTTATCGCCGTCTTACCCGATCGCATTCAAGCAGAAGCAGCTTCTGTAGCCTTAGAAAAAGAAGGTATACCTACCGATCGCATTACTATTCTTGGTAGAGGATACAAAAGTGCAGATGAGTTTGGCTTGATCGATCCCAACGAGCAAGCTGCTAAGCAAGCAAAACTGATGGCTTTCTGGCTCGTACCGTTTGGTTTTGCCTCTGGAGCTGCTTTCAGCGTGCTGTCTGGTCTAGATACCTTTGCTTGGGCGGGTGAAATCGGCAATCATGTCATTGGTGGTTTACTAGGTGCTGTGGCTGGTGGTATGGGAAGCCTATTTGCTGGTGGTGGTGCTGGTTTGGTGTTTGGTAGCGGCGATGCTTTGCCGTATCGTAACCGTCTCAACGCAGGTAAGTATTTAATTGTTGTTAAAGGCACGGATGGCATACTTCGACAAGCAACGAGCGTACTACGTCGATTTGAACCAGAAAATATCCAAGGCTATGCTGAAACGACTGGCTAATATGAGTTGTTAGTAGGAATAAGTGGTGCGTTACGCCATCATGCTAACGCACCCTACGTAGATTTCAAAAATCAAATATGAGTCCTATATCTTTGCTTCGCAAAGAGTTTTGTAGAAGTTTTTACCAAATTCATCAAGATTGAATTCTGTCATAATTCGTTTTTTATGATTTGATAAATATGTTGTATTATCGCTATTTTTGACTCGTAGTAAGGTCTCAATAGCAGCTTCACTGTCACCAAATTGAAATAGCCATTCTTGAGGTAGAATTTCTAACATTCCATCTACGCTTGAAGCAACTATTGGTAAGCCATAGTACATTGCCTCTAACATAACTAATGGTAATCCTTCTAATCGGGAGGGAATGACAAGCATGTCTATGGCAGAGTAAATATACGATAAGTCATTTCCCCAAGGAATAACTTTGACTCTCTCGCTTAAACCAGAAGATTGAATAAGTTTTTGCAACTTCGCTTCATCTGAGCCATCACCTACAACTAGTAATTTAATATTTTCTAGCTTGTTGGCATACTTCGCCATTGAGGTAATGAGAAAGTCATGACCTTTGTGTTTGAGTTCGATTCTAGCAACCAGAGCCACTACATAATCGCTGTTATCTATGCCGTATTTTTGCCGAGATATGTTTCGCTCCTGTCGATGCCATATTCTTAAGTCGGGACCGTAATATACTACAGAAATTTTTGATTTCACTCCCTGCTGAACTAAGTTATATTTAGCCCGAGCGCTAGTCGTAATAAATGCATCTGGCAAGTTGTAAAAATGCAAATTAATGAAATCTCTTAATTTAGAGAGTTTGCCTTGCATTAACGATAAAGATTGTGTTAGCGGGATAAAGCTAATCACTTTAAGGTTAGCTTTTTTCGCTGCTAGTAAACCGAGGGAACTGAGTTCGATCGTGCCTTGAACGACCATGACTACATCGGGTTTGATAATAGAAATAGTTTGAGCAATTTTAGCAACTACGGGAAACGATAATAATGCTCCTAATGGGACTTTGTAGAAAAGTAAGAAAAAATAGAGATACAATACAGTCACCGAGGTAGTTTTACGTCAGTCTCAACAGGAGCAGCGTAAATGAAAGATCAAGTAAGTGCAGCGATGCCAGCATGTTTTGATAACTGGTGTCGTCGGTTCGACGATATATTTTCTCGCCAAAAGCAGA
>NZ_JACJQX010000062.1:0-25642 GCF_014696895.1 Chroococcidiopsis sp. [FACHB-1243]
CATTGGAAGACATCCTCCAGCTTGCTCTGTTCTCGATCCTATATAACCTAATAGCTTCTATCTTCCCGCGTTTACAAAAACACAAACTAGAGTAGAACCAGGAACGAAGCAGAAAATCTCACTCAGCAAGCTTTATTCGCAGCACAAACTATTAACGCTACAGAGATTACCTATTTGTGGCAGTGGCAGTTGGGACGCTTATTGAGAGATCGAGGAAATATCCCAGGAGCGATCGCGGCTTACACTGAAGCAGTTAACAATCTGAGATCTCTGCGCCGCGATTTAGTTGCAATCGATCCCGATCTTCAATTTTCCTTCCGAGATAAAGTCGAACCCGTCTATCGCCAGCTAGTCGATCTGCTGTTGCGCTCCCAGTCAGGTGCAGATCCCAGCCCTAAAAATCTCACCTCAGCGCGAACGACAATTGAATCTCTGCAATTAGCAGAACTAGAGAATTTTTTTCGCTCTGCCTGTTTAGATGCTAAGCCAGAATTACTCGATTCAGTTGTTGACAAGGGCGATCGCACCGCAGCAGTTATTTATCCGATTATTCTACCCGATCGCCTAGAAGTTATCCTCAAGTTGCCGACGCAAGCAAATCTGCGCCACTATACAACGAAAAAACCCCAAGACGAAGTAGAAAAAACTCTCCAATCGCTGCGGCAATACCTCAAAGAACCCGATCGCACTCTAGACGTGCAGAAATTATCTGGGCAGTTGTATAGCTGGTTGATTCAACCGCTTGAGGTTGAGCTTGAAAAAATGCAGGTGACAAAACTCGTATTTGTCTTAGATGGAAGCTTGCGAAATGTGCCGATGGGGGTTCTCTACGACGACAAACAACAAAAGTATCTGATTGAAAAGTATGCGATCGCCTTAACTCCAGGTCTTCAATTGTTAGAACCCACACCTTTGCAACGGCAAAGATTAAGTGCTTTAACTGCTGGATTGAGTGAGTCTAGGAAAGTTGCAGGCATCCAGTTTTCGCGACTGCCAAATGTTTTGGATGAATTAAATCAAATCGAGTCGCAAGTGCCTAAAAGCGAGGAACTTTTTAATCAAAAATTTACTAAAGATAATCTTCAAACTCAAATTAATTCCAATCCTTTTACCGTAGTTCACATGGCAACTCACGGTCAGTTTAGTTCTAATTTAGAAGAAACTTTTATCCTGACCTGGGATCGATTGCTGAAGATCGATGAGCTAGATAATTTACTCAGGACTAGCGACACGAGTAGATCTAGCACCATTGAATTACTAGTCCTAAGTGCCTGTGAAACAGCTGCTGGGGACAATCGCGCTGCTTTGGGACTCGCAGGCATAGCAGTGAAAGCAGGGGCGCGGAGTACGCTAGCAACGTTGTGGCAAGTAGACGATCGCTCTACTGCCCACCTCATGAGTGAATTTTATCACCAGTTAGCCAATACTAATTTGACTAAGGCTGAGGCACTCCAAAAAGCTCAACTAGCTTTGTGGAACAATAAGACCCAAGACTGGAAACGTCCCTATTTCTGGGCAGCTTACGTTTTAGTCGGCAATTGGCTTTAACAGCGATCGGATTATCGGGTTCATTTTGCCGTCATTCAAAGAACGGGGATAAAGAACCTATAATTCTGGCTCTGGAGATGCGATCGCCCTGCTTTTGAGAATTGAGCTAACGAGCTGTGTATCCACCATCAATTGGCAAAGCTACTCCTGTGATGAAGGCTGCTTCGTCACTTGCTAAAAATAAAGCGGCAGCGGCAACATCATCTGGTGTGGGCATTCCTGGTAACGGATTAAAATGCTTCGCGTCTTTGCGTGTTTGCTCTGGGTTAGGACTGTTCTGAATGGCGTGTTCGAGTAGTGGGGTGTTTACAATTGTCGGACAAAGAGCATTGACGCGAATCCGATGTGCGGCGTATTCAATTGCGGCTGTGCGAGTTAATTGGATTACTGCTCCCTTAGCAGCTGTATAAGCAGAAAAGTTTTCTAACGCTATCATGCCACCAATTGATGCCATATTCAGTACAACTCCCCGCCCCCCCTTGAGCATCGCTGCAATGCCATACTTCATCCCGAAGTAGACTCCATCTTGATTGGTCGCCAATACTCGTCGCCAGTTCTCAATACTGCTATCGACAATGAGTGCTTGCTCGCCATCAATCCCAGCGTTATTCACCAAGATATCTAAGCAGCCATAGTCGTGCATGGTTTTATCAATCAGCGCTTCTACCGAATTAGGGTCACTGACATCGACTTTGACAAACTGACTGTTTGGTAGTGCAGCAGCGACAGTTTCCCCTATCTGTTGCTGGATATCGGCAATTACAACCTGCGCTCCTTCTTTGACAAAGCGTTCTGCACAAGCTCGACCTAGCCCAGAGGCAGCTCCTGTAATTACTGCCACTTTGCCATCGAGTCTATCCATGTGTCTTCTCCTTTTTATAACAATCAAAAAATTTGTGAGAAAACTGAATCAGCTCAAATTAATATTAATAGAAACTCGTCTGTTGTAGCTCATCAGCACTTGCAGCAAGATGTTTTCTACCCTCTTTATCCTCACCCTTTCAGCAACGCCGACTTTTGCAACATAATCGGTACTTGTGGCTCTAAATTTTGAAACAATGGCGTACTCAAGTAGCGTTCGCCAAAGCTGGGCTGAATCATGACGATTAATTTTCCTTTGTTCTGCGATCGCTGAGCTACACGAATTGCCGCACCTAATGCTGCACCGGAGGAGATACCAGAGAGTAGACCTTCTTCTCTTGCCAACCGCTGACCGTAAGCGATCGCTTCCTCATCAGTCACGGCAATGACTTCATCAATTAATTCAACCTTCAGGACTTGGGGAATAAACCCAGCACCAATACCCTGAATTTTGTGCGCTCCTGGTTGTCCTCCCGATAAAATTGGACTATTAGCAGGTTCAACCGCGATCGCTTGAAAACTTGGTTTGCGTGCTTTAATAACCTCTGCTACGCCAGTAATCGTTCCACCAGTACCGATTCCAGCCACCACCATATCTACTTGCCCATCTGTATCTGACCAGATTTCTTCTGCTGTTGTTTCTCGGTGAATCTGCACGTTAGCTGGGTTACGAAACTGTTGCAGCATATAGGTATTCGGGGTTGTATTAACTATTGCCTGCGCTCGATGGATTGCACCGTTCATACCTTCAAAGCCTGGTGTAAGTTCGAGAGCGGCTCCATAAGCCCGTAGCATGGATCGTCGCTCATTACTCATCGTATCTGGCATCGTCAAGATCAAACGATACCCTTTCGCAGCTGCTGCCATTGCTAAGGCAATTCCAGTATTTCCTGAAGTGGGTTCGACTAAAGTCGTCTTTTCTGGACTAATTAGTCCCTCTTGCTCTGCCGCATCAATCATGCTGACACCAATTCGATCTTTGACTGAGGCAGAAGGGTTCATGCTCTCCAGTTTCACTACAATTCGCGCTACACACCCCTCGGCTAGCGGGATGTTGTTCAGATGTACTAGGGGAGTACGACCGATTAATTCTGTAATATCTTTGGCGATATGCATGGCTTTAATTATTTGTTAGTTGTCAAAAGAATGATGAATTCTTAGTTTTTCAGCTTCTTTAATGTGGGGTACGAAAAGCGGTCGTGTTGCAAAGACTAGTAGCAATCTGGACGACTAATATTTATACATATTATCGCTCGTCCAACCCACCTCATCCATGAACCCCAAGTATCTGTCTACATGGCATCACTTCAACTAATATTCCTCAGTCAACATTTGATGCAATTGAGCTAGGAGTGCTAACAATCGTCTTTGCTGCCTGGGAGTGTAAATAGCTCGGCGATTGCTAGCCAGCGACTCCCGTATCTGCCGAGAAATAGTTTCTATCTGAGTTAATATAGCTATCTGGATCTCAAGTACGTTTTGGTGCGGTAGCTCTTCAATATCTTGTCGGTTGGACTGAGGTGAAGTACTAATGAGTCTAAGGCTGACTCGCTCGTCAGTCGCTTGTTTTAGCTGGTTTGCATGAGTTAGCGGCACGATTTGAACTTGTTCAGACTCTATTTCTAGTTCTAGCAGCTCTGAAGCGCTATTCTCGTTTGCAGGGTTCGCTTTGTGATGATTTAACATTGCATCAGCTCTGGTTTGATTGGTTACACCGATGTCGCCATTTGTTTCTGGAATTAACTGTTTTTACCCGCAGTAGTGCTATGAGAAATACGGTTACAAAGCTTAATCTTGCACTATGCCAAGCTAAATGAGGACGTAGGGCATCTCTAAGTAGAGTAACTTGATTCATAGGGTTTCATCGTCAGAATGTGGTAATTCTCATCAAACCCTTTCCTTTGAACTATTCGCAAGCTTTTGTCCTGTACTTAGCTGTAAGCCATATGGCTATTAGTATGACCAGGGGTAGAGATCGCTTCGATGAGAATGTTCCCAATGACCAGCCTTTCTCTATCTCGAATCAACTTGTCAGCACACGTTACCTGAGCTTTTTCTGGCAATACTCCCAGGCATCCTGTCAGCTCTCGCAGTTTGGTAGTTCCAGTGATATGGTCGGTGTGGATATGGGTTTCTAAACAATAACATAGCTGGAAGCCAAGCTCTTGAAGGAGATTGAGATCGCGCTCAACTTGTTCTAAAACTGGATCGACTAACACAGCTTCTTTTGTGTTCAGATTGGCAATTAAGTAAGTATAAGTTTTAGATTCATAATCGAACAACTGTCGAAAAAACATATGTAACTCTCCTGAAGTGCCAGTTAATGCTTGTGGCTTCAAGCAGGTTCTCCTGGGGTGGAGGTAGCAGTACAGCTAAGTACAACTATTTGTTCCCACGCCAAGAGCTGTTTCTACTCAGCCGTGCTAGCGTTTTACAGACGAACCAAGTTACTTATTCGGTTGAGGAGTCATCCGTAGATAAGGCTTGACCTCTTTATAGCCTTTCGGAAATTCTTGCTTTAACTCATTTGAATCTTTGATCGAAGGAACGATAACGCAGTCATCTCCCTCTTTCCAGTTGGCGGGAGTAGCAACCTGGTAGTTGAGTCAACTGTAAAGAATCAATTACCTGCAAGACTTCATCAAATTTCTAACAAAAACAATAAATATTTATTGTTGTTTATCCACATTGTTTGTTATGTTTATATGCAAGATTAAGGATGTCACTTATTTCTTGTCCTAACATTGATAGATCGATCAAACATAATACAATCTGCAATACAATGCAACTCAGTTTAATTGATTCGCTTCATTTCACTAATTTTGAGAATGAATCGTTCTCAAGTATGGCAAATTCCATAACACAGAGATAGTAGCAATTGAATAATCGCTCTCAACGGCTCTTTTAGCTGTTGAATGTGCGATTAAACGTTTTAGCTATGCGTTTGGTTACAGATTAATTCGAGCTGTAAAAAATCCGTTGATGCCGGTAGACTGAGAGATGTGCCCTAAAAGGGTGAGCTCGAACGTTCCTCAGAAGCAAGCTATGAGAGCAAGAGTGGAAACTGTCATTAGAGATGAAGCCGGGAACATTTTGAGTCAGCTTGCTCCACACGAAATAGATCTAGGCAATCAAAGCTTGGATGACATAGAGGGAGCAGTTGAGAACTGGAGACAGCAAGTACTGCCCGAAATAGAGGCAAGCTTGTTAACTGAGGCTCAAAGCCAGTTCACGCAGGAGATAAAAAAACCAGAAAGCTAGTTGTAACGGTACACGGCTAATATGGATAAAGACTTTACATGGAAAGTTTGTATTCAGTTTACAAAAACATCAATTTGAAACACAAGAAACAAACTATTTAACTCTAACAAACCAATTGTAGGAAGGCTACGTGAGTTCAAGATTGTAGGAGCTATGTGGCTACTATAGCAATCGCCTGAGCTATGAAGAAGTAGCTAGATTAGTCGAACGCATTGCTGGAGAAAGGTTACTGAGCGACCAGAAAATTGGGCAAGTCGTGAGTGCTAAAGCCCTAAAAGTTAGCAAAGAGATTTATAAAAGTATGGAAGCAATACTGGCTGAAAATGACCAGGAAGTGTTACTAGTAAATGCCAGCATAGATATCTACGATTCCGAAGAAAAAGAAATTCTTTTGTTTGATGATGGAATTCAAGTCAAAGGTCAAAAAGCCGAACGTCAAAAGGAGCCAAAACAGGAAAGTAAGAGGCAAAAGCTTTTCAACGATAAAACTCCAGCGATTACTACAGATATTGTCATTCTACAAAAAGCAACTACTGGATTTGAGTACATAGCTGCTCCTATTAATACAAAAGGCGAGGATTTACTAAATTTAGCTATTATCGTTAAAGCTAAAGTTATTCAAGAGTATGGAAGTCAGACTTTCCCATTAAATTTAGTAGCAATTATTGATGGAGCCAAAACTATTCGCGACTCGACTTCTCACCATTTTTGGTGGAGCAGTTACCGTGATTGAAAAATTGGTACCACCTATGTAAAAAACTCCGAGGGTTCATGTCGATGATTGCCATCAATCAACTCGAAAAGTCTAAGCATTTAAAGTTTTTATTTTCCCAATTGTGGCACGGGTTAACTGCAATTGCTCTTGAATATTTAAAACACCAAGTTCAGGCTAGAAATTTAGACAAATGGCAAGAGTTAATTGGCTATGCGCGAAAAACATTCCTCTGAAATTATTAACTACAGGCGCCGTAGCCAAGCCGGTAAAACTATTGGTAGCGGACGCGCCGAGAAGGGAGTAGATTTGACAGTCGGCTGGCGACAGAAGAACAAGGGCATGAGCTGGAGTCGCTTGGGTAGCAGAGCCTTAAGTCTACTCAAGGTAGCTGAACTTAACGCTCAGTGGCAGCAGTTGTGGTTCCCTGCTCCGGCTGCCTAATCAACGAATAATTTACAGCTTGAATTATTGCCGAAGTAATAGCTGATTTTTGTTGCATCGAACATGGGATTTTATGAGTTCAACGTCTTTTCAATACGGCGATCGGGAATGAGCCACAGGACTGCAACCAGAACGTATAATGCACATGCAAACCAAGAGGTTGCAAAAGCAAGTGGAATTGCAACTACATAAATCAATACCGATAACTTGCCTTTAAAATTCCGATCCAGAGCGATCGCAAGTGTGGAATCTTGACCGTGGTGAAAAATAAGCGTGCGGGTCAGAGTGAAGTAGGCGATCGCAGCCAACAATAGAACCACACCATAAAGCGCCACAGGCAACGCAGCAAATTGATTTTCACCCATCCATGCGGTAACAAAGGGAAATAATGATAACCAGAACAACAGATGTAGGTTTGCCCACAACGTTGAACCATTCACTTGTCGGACTGCCTGAAACAGGTGATGGTGATTGTTCCAGTAGATACCAACATGAACGAAGCTCAACACATAGCTTAGAAAGGTTGGAATCAGCGGACTTAGCGCAGCTAAATCTGACTCATGAGGTATTTTCAACTCCAGTACCATGATGGTGATAATAATAGCAATTACCCCATCACTGAATGCTTCTAACCTACCTTTAACCATTTTTGGGTATGCTCCTTGTCTGCTTACCGCGTTGTATAACTTTCAGCAATTTGCAATTTGTTAGCCTTACACGGTTGGAGTATGCTCTAGCGCAACTCGATCCCAATGTCCTAAGTTGGCTGCTGCTTCATAGGTGCTTTGGAAAAAAGCAAGGAGCATTGCATCTGGATCCTCAGCTTGTCTCACGGCTTCATAGGGTAGGATAAACTCTTGCATCTGGGAGCTGTAAAAAGCTTCTCTGGGTTGGATCGAGTAATCACGGAACCCTTCCGGCGTAGGGTAAGCATAAGCGTAAAAAACAGGCTCCACAACTGACCCACCCCCTGGCCAAAAGCCACAACTACTGACTTCATGTGAATAGGCTTCGCGCGTGACCCAATCTGCCATATTCGGAACTCCCCCTGGGTGTTCTGGTGCACGACGACCAGAGAAACGGGTCACAGCCAAGTCAAAGCTGCCCCAAAAGAAATGCACAGGGCTGGATTTACCAATAAACTGTGAACGGAAGACGGTCATGACCCGATCGACTTGCACGAGAATTCTCCAAAACCGTTGTGCATACTCCGGATCGTAAGCTGCGTGTTGATAGTCCCGATCGAACGGGATTGGTTCTGACACTTCTTGCGGCATCGTCCAGATTCGGACTTCGATGCCGATGTTGCTCAATGTAGTTAGCACCATTTGGTAAAAATCTGCAACGGAGCGAGGAGCCAGTGCAATTCTTTTAGTGATGCCGTCGCTCGTGTCGATTTGTAGTTGATGGTCAAGAAAATCAAAGCTAATTTGAAAGTTACGAGTTTCGTAAGAGATTGAAGCGGTTGTTAGTCCACGCGGTGTGACATAAAGCGTAGATTGCCACCAGTGATTGAGTTTAGGTGCCAGTGCCAACCGGATTTTACCAATGATTTGCGTCCATAGATGAAGAGTTGCATAGGTATCCTGCCAAGCTACTAAGGGCAAACTGGGCCAAACAACGTCAATGGGAGTACTTTGATTAGAAACAGCCATAAAAATCACCCAAATGAGGAGAACAGGTTGAAGAAATGAGAAGGAAACCTAGATGAAATCAACATCGCTATCAATAGTCTTTTCCCCGTTCATCTGCAAAACACCATAACCACTGCTCCCCCAATTCAGCCGAACTAACGACTGCATGACTGGTTGCTTCATAATGACGACGAGCATGTTGATGCTCAGAAGAATCGCAGCACAGCATTTTCCCGCAGGTTTGGCAAATCCGCAGGTGTACCCAGCGGCTATTTATTTTAATGCACTCTTCACAACGAAATACGGGATAGGCTGCTTTAGAAATCAGGTTTTCCACGGTTAGATTGTTGAGATGTTCGCAGGTCATAGTTTTTTGGTATCCCTGGTAGAAGACAACGGTGAACAGAATGATTAAGGCTGATTGTTCAAGTGGATGCTTTAACGGAGCGAGAGCAGTTTCTCTATCGGCGTGTCCTTCTCCTCAGTGTAGTGCCAAATCACCCCGTTGCCGCTTGTGCAAAATTCACGGAACAATTGCAGTAACGCGAATTTCAACACGCATTTTTGGAAGTGCAAGCGCCGCGACCCCTACCTCTGTCCAAATTGGGGCGCGATCGGGCATGTAATGACGAAATAGCTTGACTATCATCTCGTTAACTTCAGGGGGAAACCCGCCAACATGGTAAGAATTGACATGAACCACATGCTCCCAACTTGCACCAGCCGTTGCTAAGGTTCGCTCTATGTTCCGAAACACCTGAGCAATCTCATCTGCGAGTGATTCGGGAATTTCTAGATTGTCATCGATGCCGCCTTGTCCGGATGTCTCCACTCGATTACCAATTTTTACCGCTTGCGAGTAATGCAAGTTATTCAGCATGTATTCCCCATAACCGGGAGTGACAAAAAACTTGGGCTTATTCATGGTGTTCCTTTGTTCAGTAACGATTGTCGATAAGCGAAGTGAAATCGTAGTAAAAGCGAAAAAATTCACGGCTTTACAGCAATTCTTGATTATCACTTGACGGACTTTTTACTTTGCAAGAATACATCCTGACTTTTGCAGATTATTTACGCCGCGCTGCTGGTTTCATCCTTGACCTCGGTTTTGATAACGAAAGCCCTTAACTCAACAATATCATCGCCGCGAAAGCGCCAGACATCGCAGTACGAGTAATGAGCCGCTTTCCCGTCTTCGTCCTTCATTGTGATGTCGCCGAGTGCCGTGACGAAATCACCTTCAGCGATTAAGTTAGCAACCATAAACTTTGGCGGCTCTATGTATGTCGCTGCCATCCATTGGCGAACGGCTTCCTTTCCTTTAAGGGTCTTGTCACCTACAAACGTCCATTTCATGTCGTCGGCGCAGAACGACAAGAATCCTTCATTGTTACCTTCAGCGATCGCTGCATTTGCCGCCTCTAAGATTGCTTTATTTTTCTCTGACATATAAATCTCTCCTCTGTTCAAGTGAATGCTTTAACGGAGCAATCTCTGCTGCCACTTATGCGAAACTCACGGAACAATTGCAGTAACGCGAATTTCAACACGCATTTTTGGAAGTGCAAGCGCCGCGACCCCTACCTCTGTCCAAATGGGGGCACAATCGGGCATGTAATGATGAAATAGCCTGACTATCATCTCGTTAACTTCAGGGGGAAACCCGCCAACATGGTAAGAATTGACGTGGACAACATGCTCCCAACCCGCACCAGCAGTCGCCAAGGTACGCTCTACGTTCCGAAACGCTTGAGCAATCTCGTCTGCGATCGATTCGGGAAATTGCAGATCGTCATCCCATCCGCCTTGACCGGATGTCTCCACTCGATTGCCAATTTTTACTGCTTGCGAGTAATGCAATCTACTCAGCATGTATTCCCCATAACCAGGGGTGACAAAAAACTCTGGCTTTTTCATGGTGTTCCTATTGATGAAAAGCTTGCTCTAACATTTAGTTGCTATGACTAGCACGTTCGATCAGTGCGTTTGAGGGCAAGCTCGGATTAAGTACCTTGCTCGCACTGTCAGCCCCTACAACGGGCAGCGTGCTCGGATCGAGCATGCCGAGTTGAACCAATACACTCGCCTGATCCCAATAGATGTGTTCATGGGCTAGCTTGCCATCACGGAACTGGATAATCGCTACCACTGCCACTTCAACCCGTTTCCCGGTCGGAGCAATGCCAGGTAGCATCCATTCCATCTGGATCGTATGAGTGAACTTAGCCAGCATTTCATCGACGAGTCGATCTGTTCCGATCGTGCGCGAAATCGGAACTAGCTCAAGGTCTGGCGGAATCTGGGGAATGAAGTTTTTGGAATAAAACTCACCCACTGCTGCTTTTCCGACTCCCCCAGTCATCACTGGAATGTGATTCACATAAGCGTCCTCAACCATCGTAGCGAGAGCATCTTCAGGGCTGTGAGTACCAAACTCGTGCCCGATATGCTCTTCCCAGACCGCTTGCAAGGCTTCCTGAGCGGATGTCAGGCTTGGAGTTGCCTGTACTGCATGTTTGTCTGCTGTTTGCTCTTTGACCATGTTGAATTCTCCTAAGTTCTATCTAAGGTGCATAAATCGTTTCGTCTTCTTTGCGCCAAGCTGGATCGACTAGACAAACGAAAACAATGGGTTCGTCGCCGTAGTTGTGAAGGAACTGGATTGCATTTGGAGGAATGTAAACCGCATCGCCTGGTTCAATGCGACGGACTTCACTATCGATCGACATTTCTCCAACACCGCTAATGATGTAATAAACCTCAGAAGTCTTTAGAGAATGGGGAATCGAAGTTTTGCCAACAGGCAAGATCGCATACGCCAAACTGTAACGCAAGTTGATGTCTTGTTTGTCAGGATGAAGCAGTTCGCGCAGAACAGTTCCATCTCCAGCGATAATTTCTTCACAGTCGTTTAGCTTTTGGATCAGCATAAGTTTAGGCTTGCAATTACACGATCGGAGCAAGTTCAGGTTAAATACTGCCAGAGGTCAGCAACATCACGACATCTGCATGAGCTAACACAACATCAGGGTGGCGTTGAAATGCCGTACTATACTTCATGGCAAACTCATCGCCCAATTCGTTGGGGCTGAGCAGTGTACGAATGTCACTATCAATCGCTTCAATTGCCTCTGGTGTAACGGGTTCATCGGGATGAAGCAACTCATCGATTTGGATAATCAATTCCGAGAGTCGATGCAACCAGGCAAACTGCTCATGCCTAATTACCAGTTGTAGCAATTCACCTCTAGAAACTTGCCCTCGAACTTGTTCATAGGTAAGCCGCTCAGTCTCTAGTAAAAGCTTGTGCAGATGCAGTAGTTTGATTCGTAACTCACTCAAGCGCTGATGTTGACTCATCTGATACTGAAGTGGGTTAAGCATGAATCCGTCCCATCCTTCCTGCTTGGTAGTCGTCGATCGCGTGGATAATTTCAGCTTCAGTGTTCATGACAAACGGACCGTAGCGCACGACTGGTTCGTTCAGGGGCACACCTGCAATCAGCAGAAGATCTAGAGGATGCTGAGCATCATCAGGGTTGGAGATTGCTACATCTTCTCCATCTTGAGCAAAGAGTATCATCTGCCCATCATCACCAGGCGCTGGCTCTGTCCCAAACAACCCAGACCCCTCCAGGACATAGACAAAAGCGTTGTACTCTTTGGGTACAGGCTGGATTATCGTTGCCCCTGGTTGCAGTGTGAAGTGGAGGTAAACTATCGGCGTGCGCGTCTGAATTACGGCTTTTGCCCCTAACGCTTCTCCCGCGATCGCGCGCACCGTCACAGACCTATCTTCGGTTTGAGCTACCGGAATGTGAGCCGCTGGAATTTCCTGATAGCGGGGCGGCATCATTTTGTCTCGTTGTGGCAGATTGACCCATAGTTGAATGCCGTGGAGCCGTCCACCAGTTTGGGTAAACATTGACTCCGGCATCTCGGAATGCACGACCCCGGCACCTGCTGTCATCCACTGGACATCACCCGGATTTAGTAGCCCGGCGTGTCCTGCAGAATCTTTGTGTTCTAACCGTCCATCCAAGACATAGCTGACAGTTTCAAAGCCCCGGTGCGGATGATCGGGTGCGCCTTTTGCCTGACCTGGCTTTAGATTAATCGGACCCAACTCGTCGAGGAGGAGAAACGGGTCAAATTCAGAGAAGCTACTTTTGGGAAAGGGCCGACGTACAAGAAATCCGGCTCCTTCGAGTGTTTCAACGCTGTTGATGACTCCGGCAACGGTTCGAGATGTTTGAGTGGGGACAGTCATAGAATTACCTCTTCAGAACTAGACAAATATATGTATCATTTGAGCCTGACTCAACGGGGTGAATCACAGGTTTTTTTCACAAGTCAGAAATGCGGCAGATTTTGTGTTCGGTGCATTACGCTGTCGCTAATGCACTCTACTGGCTGATGTGTCTGTGCAAGATTGTGAGAATGCCCCAAGGATTAGGTCGGTTTTCTCCTGTTTCAATCAATATTGACCTTCAGCACACGATCGAACTCCGATTCGTTTAGCAATCATCAGCGCCGTAAAGTTGGTCTAATTTTCTGTAAATTTCAGCACAATTTTGCCCCGTGTTCCTCCCTGCTCTAGACGCTGATGTGCCAGAACGACCCGATCCCAAGAAAATACTGAATCAATCACTGGGCGAAGCTGATGACGCTCGATTAGTTTTGTTAAAGCCTCTAATTTTGCTCGGTACTGGGGTGAAAAAACAAAATGAATCGTCAGATTCTTACCCCATGCTTCAAGAAGCGATTGCGGTATTGCAATGTCTACAATGCTTGTAAGCCTACCGAAGGGACGAATGATTTCTAGACTACGCTGAATCGTTTCTCCGCCGATCGTATCTAGAACTAAATCCACACCCAGTCCATTTGTTTCTTGACGAATGACTTCTACATAATCTTCATTTTTGTAATCAATCACTCGATCTGCACCCAGTTCTGTCACAAAATCTCGGTTTCTAGAGCTACACGTCGCAAAAACGTATGCCCCGATCGCTTTGGCGAGTTGAACTGCGATCGAACCAACTCCACCCGCACCCGCATGGATGAGAACTGTTTCACCAACTTGTAGATTGCCCCTAGTCACTAGACAATCCCAAGCAGTTCCGCCTGCAAGCGGAAAAGAAGCTGCTTCAATGTGCGATAGATTTGTAGGCTTCAATGCAACAATCGCTGCATCAGCCACATGATACTGAGCGTAGCTACCGAATTCTCCAAAAATTTGCGGCGAGTAATATACGTTGTCTCTCACCTTGAAATCAGTCACAGCTTCGCCAATTGCCTCAATCACCCCTGAAACATCGACTCCAAGGATGGCGGGTAATTGAACCAGTTCTTTGTAATCACCACGACGAGTTTGGTAATCGACCGGGTTAATCGAGGTTGCACAAACTCTGACCAACACCTGATTCGCCTTCATTGTTGGTATGGGAACAGTTTGAATCTCAAACTTCTCAGCATCACCAAACGCAGTTAATACGACTGCTTTCATAGATTCCATCTGTGCCAACTCTCCTTGATTTAGAATTAACAGTGACGGGATTTCGATACACTCAGCGTAGGTAAGTTCTCCCTGACTTCGCAAGTCAGCACGATTTGGTAAGGTAGTTACCGTTTAGGGAAAAGGTTTTTCCTCCCACCTCTGGATCTGAACCAGTTTTGGATTAGTTTTTCTTGAGGAAGTCAAGCAAGACAGGATTGACCCGATCGGCATGTGTCCAGTTGATAGCATGGGAGCCACCCGGAATAACAACAAGTTGACTGTTTTTAATCAGCTTTGGAAGTCTTGCTGCGGTGGACTCAAGTGGCAAAATCCGATCGCTATCTCCATGAATAATCAGAGTTGGTACATCAATGCGGGGCAGATCGTCGCGGAAATCGGTGAGCCAGGAGGGTACACAGTCCAACGTTCCTTTCGCAGAAGCCTCTGCTGCCACATTCCAACTTGCCTGAATTGCTTCATTGCTGATGCGATCGCCCAACAACACATCTACATTGAAGAACTCTCTAAAGAATGTAGAAAAGTAGGCTGGACGGTCTTCAACGATCGCTTTCATAATGCCATCGAAAACGCTTTGGTCAACGCCTTCAGGATTATCCTCGGTCTTCAGCAAGAAGGGCGGCACGGGAGCCATCAGCACGGCTTTCTGCACCCGCTCTGAGCCATACTTGCCAAGATAGCGAGTGACTTCACCTGTTCCCATTGAGAAACCGACCAGCACGGCATTTTGCAAGTTAAGCTTGGTCATCAGCGTGTTCAAATCTGCTGCGAATGTGTCGTAGTCATAGCCAAATGAGGGTTGGCTGGAAGCACCGAATCCTCGGCGATCGTAAGTAATTACTCGATATCCTGCGTTCAGTAAAACTAAAACCTGCTTCTCCCAGGAATGTCCGTTCAATGGAAATCCATGAATGAGAACAACAGGTTGACCTGTGCCCAGATCTTCGTAGTAGAGATCGATGTTTGCAGAGTTTTCTTGACCAACAGTAATGTAAGGCATTGAAATCTCCTATAAATGCTGCATTGGATTCTTGTCTGACAATCGAAGTGTAATGAGTTCTAATGCTCGGTGTCTTTCAGATTCTTGGGCAGTTTGTCAAATTCCTGCGCGATAACCTTTAAGACGCAGCGCCGATCAATTCCTCGCTTTTCGCCCAAAGCTGCTTAGCCTTGTTAGCGTCGAGCGCATATGACCTAACGCCATCGGCAAACGGGTTGGGCGTGTCATCGATCGGTGCGATCGCGCAATCTTCGAGATAATGTCCACCGATCTCGTCTTTATTCGCTACAACTGCGGCCCAAACCGATGTCGCGGCTGCCTGCGGAGTTTCTTTCAACTCTTTCGGCGGCAGACCTGCTTCGGTGCGCGCTGCGTCAACAGTCTGCAAAAGTCCCTGCAACTCCTCCGGCGAGAGATGGCGGGGTAGATCCGTCACACTGTTTCCGGGCATCACCGAAGCAGCCCGAATGCCGCGATCGCGATGCCGCCTGTCAAACTCCACAGCGAACAGTGAATTGGCGGTTTTCGATCGGCTATAGGCAACCCATGGATCGTACGCCTGCTGCTCGAAATTCGGATCGTCTAAGTCAACATCGGCACCGCGATGCGAGAGCGACGACAGGACTACCAGTCGTCCATTATCGGCAAGCAGCGGCTCGATCCCATCGATCAGGGCAAAATGACCCAGATGGTTCGTCCCGAACTGGATTTCAAAGCCGTCGATCGTCCGACCGAACGGAGTTGCCATAACGCCAGCGTTAGCGATGATGGCATCGAACGGCTGACCGTCAGCCAACAGTTTATCCGCACAGGCACGAACGCTTTGCAAGGATGCCAGATCGAGATTGATCGACTCCAGGCTGCCGCCCTGCAACGCGGCATCACGAACCGATGCAGTGGCTGGCTCAGCTTTAGCGAGGTTTCTGACCGCGCCGACGACGCTAGCGCCGTGAGAGACCAGTGAGTGGGCAGTTTCGCGTCCAATGCCCGACGATGCACCCGTAACGAGAAATCGCTTTCCCTTGAGATCAATGCCCGCAAGCACCTCGTCGGCGGTCGATTTTGCACCAAATGTTTCAGTCATTTCTTTTTCCTTTCGTGTGGGGAGTTAGAAGGCACTTTGGACATCATCATCAACTCCTAAGTTCTCTTTGTCTTAGTTCATGTGAGTGTAGTCAGTTCCAACACTCAACTTCTTGCAGATTCCTATGGAGTTTCCGATGGAATTAGCGAACCTATTTCAGTGTTACTTTAGTGAGTTGCTTGAAGTGCTGTATCAAACATTTCGCACTGCCGATCGACTACTGCGCTACATACCCACCATCGACCATCAACGTTTCACCTGTTACGAACGATGCCAGGTCAGATGATAAAAATAAAACTGCATTTGCAACTTCAACCGGTGTTCTAATTCGTCCGATCGGGTGAAGTCCTGTTATGTAAGCTTTGACTTCATCCTGCCCACCTGTAGCTGCTTCAAACATATCTGTTTCGATTGCTGCTGGTGCAACTACATTGATGCGAATACCCGCTTTGGCATATTGGAGCGCGGCGGCTTTTGTTAAGCCTACTACTGCATGTTTACTCGCGGTGTACAGGAGTTGGGTAGGAACTGCAACGACTCCAGCTCCAGATGATGTATTGACGATCGAACCACTTCCCTGTTTCAACATCTGAGCAATTTCATATTTCATCGACAACCAAACGCCTTTGACATTGACGTTCATAATGCGATCGTATTCAGCTTCTGTTTGCTCAATCAATGAGGAATTTTCGCCGACCGTTCCTGCATTATTAAAGGCAATGTCCAACCGCTTTATCAACCATTGCCTCAACATCGGCTTCTTTCGTGACATCTGCTTGCACAAAAATCGCCTCTCCGCCAGCTTCCTGAATCAATCGAACCGTTTCTTCACCTTCATCCATTCGACGACCCACCACAACCACCTTTGCTTGTTGTTGGGCATAAGCGATCGCCGTTGCACGACCGATTCCCGATGTGCCACCAGTGACTAACGCCACTTTATCTTGCAGGATCATTCTGTTTCTCCTGTTTTAGTTTCATCAGTTTGTATTGGGTAAGCTTGCCTCAGCAACTAGGCAACTTCTTGCGCGATCGCAATCAGGGCATGATTCACCGAAGAGTCGCGAAGAGAATCAGTCTGAGGTGTACCTTCATGCTCAGAATCATTTCTGCTTTGTACTAGTAAATGCGTCATAGAACTACCTTCAATGAAATAACAAAACTGCTTTCGTCTATTACTAACGTTGATGAGTTATGAGAAGAGCTTAGTGACTTGTAGCAACAATGGCTGCCATCAACTCTGTTATTCTCCAGCGTCCGGTATATCGAATGTTATTGATAAATAGGGCTGGAGCTGCCGTTACTCCACTGTGTATTCCGCCTGCAAGATCTTCATTGATGCGATCGATATGCACTTGTTTAGATAAGTCTTTGAGAAATTGAGGGATATCAAACCCTAAATCATTGGCGTACTCTACGAGATAACCATTTTCTAACTTCTGTTGATGGGTAAACAAAGTGTCGTGCATTGACCAAAACTGTCCTTGGGCAGCGGCGGCTTCAACGGCTTGGGCTGCCCGTTGAGCATGAGGATGAATCTGTGCTTGCGGAAAATGACGGAAGATAAAACATAAATCATCCTCTCCAAAAGAAACCGTAAGCTCTTGCCGAATGACTTTAATCAGCTTGTAAACGGCTGCACTTCTAGGGCATTGATAGTCCCCATACATCACTAACACCACAGCGGCACTTAGCACACCTTGACTGCGATCTTGGGTTGAAGCTGGCACAACTAAAGAACTGGAACTATGGTCGTCGATCATCTTTCTACATCTGTATCAAGCATGGAACCTTGCAATTCACTTGCTCAATCCACATGAATTCAATATAAGCAATTGATTTTTAGTTGTCGTCTACAGTGAGTTAAAACTTTTACACTATAATTTGATTGAGCAATTGCTCCTTCCTAGAATAGAAGGCTAGCTATAACTTAAGTTAGAATTCGAACTCGATCGAAAGTTCTACAAGCAGACAATGCCGCGTTTAACGGCAACAATCACAGCTTGAGTGCGATCGCTGACATCTAACTTATTCAAAATCCGATTGACATGAGATTTAACCGTGCCTTCACCGATACTCAAAGCAGCCGCAATATCGGCATTACTCATCCCCTGTGCCAGCGAGCGGAGTACCGCCAGTTCTCTTTCACTCAGTTCTGGGTTGCTGAGGCGCTGTACCAACTTTGCTCCCACATCAGGCGGAATATACTTCTGACCCCGATGAACGGTACGAATAGCATTCAGAAGCTCGTCAGGTTCAGTTTCTTTCAACAGATATCCTTTTGCGCCTGCCTGCAATCCCCGATAGATATCTTCGTCACTATCATAGGTGGTCAGGACAATAATTCGAGCAGATTTAGCGATCGCACAAATTGCACCAATGGCAGCAACTCCCTCCACTTCAGGCATTCTTAGATCCATCAATGTGACATCGGGTTGGTGTTCCCGAAACAAGTCGATCGCTTGTTGCCCATTTTCGGCTTGAGCAACTACCTTCATATCTGGGTCACGGCTAATAATCGTCGCTAGTCCTTGTCGAAAAATAGCATGATCGTCTGCAATCAAAACCTGAATCGCTTGGCTCATCATGTTACTCCTGACAGACAGTGACAATAATTTCTGTGCCTTGTCCAGATTGACTTGCGATCGTCAGTTGGGCGTTGATGCGCTCTGCCCGTTCGCTCATGCCGAGTAAGCCAAAGCCATTAGAGGACGGAATACTTCCAACCCCAAAGCCCTGCCCATTGTCTTTCACGCGCAACAAAAACCGATCGGACTCGTAGATTAGCTCCACTCGAATTTCGTCCGCATTGGCGTGTCTAATCGCATTGGTCAAGGCTTCCTGTCCAATCCGCAGTAAGTTACTCTCGACTTCAGGCGGTAGAGCATACGCTGTCCCCTTGACCTCATAATACAAAGTGGTATCATTTGCAGCCGCTCTGATTTGAGTCACGAGACGATGAAGAGCTCTTTGCAAACTGCCTTCCTCCAAAAGCTGAGGACGGAGTGCAATCACCGATCGCCGCGCTTCAGCCAGGCCAGTTCGCGCCAATTCTTTGATCAGGTCTAGATGTGCCTGAGCTGCTTCTAAATCATCCGCTAGTACCTGGTTTGCCGCACCGACCTGAGCCAGAATGCCTGTAAACGTCTGAGCCAATGTATCGTGAATTTCGCGTGCCATGCGGTTGCGCTCTTCTAAAATCGAAGCTTCTTCGGCACGCTTGCGATCGTCGATATCCGTAACAACTCCCAACGCTCGGGTGGGTTCACCGGATTCATTCCAGGTAACAATTTTGCCGACAGCAAGAATCCATTTCCACTGACCATCCCGGGTACGATGACGATACTCTGCTTGATAGTTGGGGACTTCTCCAGTAATACAAGCATCGTAAACTGCAACCACTGATTCTCTGTCGTCAGGATGCAAACTCTCAATCCACTCAGATTTGGTCACGTGAAATGTTGCTGGATCGTAGCCCAGCATTAAAGCGTATTCTGGGTTAACCACGACTTCTTCGGTTTTGATATTGAGATCGTAGAGTCCTTGATTTGAAGCGGTTAAGGCTAAGCGCAGTCGTTCTTCACTCGTTTGTAGAGCGGCTTCTGCTTGCTTGAGATCGCTAATATCCGCAACCACCCCTTCGATGTATTCATCGGCTGCATTCAGATAAGAAGAGAAAAGTACCCAAAACACTGTCCCATCTCGTTTTCGCATCTGTGCTTCATAGCTTCGCACTTCCCGATCGCGCTTCAGCAACTCAAGGAATTGTTGGCGCTCGCTGGGATTGACATAGTAGCCTGCGGTGTGTTCAATCCCAACGATCTCCTCTGGTGAGTCAAAGCCATACAGATTGGCAAAGCGTTGATTGGCATCGAGAAGTAAGCTATCCGAGAGGCGGGTTCGGTAGATGCCGACCTGCGAGTTTTCAAAGATAGCTCGGAACTTGGCTTCACTGCATTGTAGGGCTTCCTCTGCTTGTTTGCGCTGGGTAATATCTCGCGTTAGCCAAATCACCCGATCGTGGTCGATTGGTGCAATGCGAGCCGAAAACCAGGCTTCTCGTCCATTTAGAAACGCACTGTACTCGACTGTGAGGATTTGTTGGGTTCTCAGCACCTGCTGAATATAACTTAGAAATTCATCGGCTTGTTCCTTTCCGAGTTGATGCATAGTTTTACCCATCATCTCCTCAATGGGTTGCCATAGCAGATTTGGTTCCTGTACGATGATTTCAAGGAATCGCCCTTCAGCAGTCAGTACAAATAGTGGATCGGGAATGGCCTCAATTAGAGTCCGTAGCTTTGACTCTGAGGCTTGTAGAGCGGCTTCTGCTCGTTTGCAATCGCTAACATCCGCAATCACCCCTTCGATGTATTCATCGTCTGCATTCAGATAAGAAGAGAAAAGCGCCCAAAACAATGTCCCATCTCGTTTTCGCATCTGTACTTCATAGCTTCGCACTTCCCTGTCACGCTTCAGCAACTCAAGGAATTGTTGGCGCTCGCTGGGATTGACATAATAGCTTGCGGTGCTTTCAAGCCCAATCATCTCCTCTGGTAAGTCAAAGCCATACAGATTGGCAAAGCGTTGATTGGCTTCGAGAATTAATCCATCCGAGATGCGGTTTCGGAAGATGCCGATCTGCGAGTTTTCAAAGATAGCTCGGAACTTGGCTTCACTGCGTTGTAAAGCCTCTTCTGCTTGTTTGCGCTGGGTAATGTCATTGCCAACAGATAAAATTTCTACGATTTGCCCCTGTTCATCCAAGATGGCTCGATTTGACCAGGCAACCCAAACCCGTCTGCCGTCTCGACACAGGTTTTCACCCTCGACGTGAGAGTATGATGCAGGATTGCGAAGGAGATCTTGAATAAATTGTTTGCGATCGCGTTCAGAGATTTCAGTTTCTGGAACAGTCGTTTCGAGTAAGGTACGCCCTAATATTTCATGTTCCTCATAGCCCAAAAATCCTAGCCCATAATCATTTATGTAATGAATCTGTCCTTGCGGATCGTAGCGAATGACGATCAAATTCGCAGTTTGGATCAGGTTGCGATAGTTCGCTTCACTTTTCTGTAATGCTGCGGTTTGTTGGGCGACCTGTTGCGCTAAAGTTGCGATCGCGTAGCGATCGAAAGCATTTCCAGATGAAGCAGCGACTCTAGACGATTGAGCAAAGAACTGTGGATAGCAAGTTTCTAACTCTTTGACCTTTTCCGTTGCACCCCACCGTTCATAGCAGGAGTGAGCTTCTCTCATGTATGTTTGAGCAAACTTTTCTCGACCTCGCGCCAGATAGTGCTTTGCAGCTAATTCATAGGCTAAGGCTTCTTCTTGGATAAACTCATGTTCAGCAGCGTTTGCGATCGCTTGTTCATAAAGTTCTTCTGCCTCAAGATATTGCCCCAAGACCCGTGCTTTTTCTGCCTCGGCTAAATGAAATTTATGAAGATAATTCATCAACAGTATGAATGTTCCCCCAAATCCCCCTACGAGGTCATACGATCGCAAGTTTGCTGTTTAATACTACTGAATTCGTGTGGCTATCACCTCTACCTAAAGTTACAGAGCAATCAACAGCAGAGAAAATCTACAGCAGCAATTAATTATTAAAAGAAGAACTTGAAGCAGAAACCGCGATCGCAGCCGTTACCGCAGTCATTGGGTTGTAGGATGTGCGGGTTGTGCGTCAGGAAAGCGTGGGACTGATATGGTAATGCAATAGACAAGGGGATCTGACTTTGCAGAGAATGAGATTCAGTGGTGAATGAAATGCCATGAGCAAACAATCTATGGTGTTAGAATCTGTGTGCTGTCCTGATTGTCATAAGACTCACATTGTCAAACATGGTAAGAGTGCAGAGTTGCGACAGCGATATCGCTGTCGCAACTCTGAATGCTCGCGTCATAATTTCATCTTGAACTACAGCGATCGTGCTTACCCCTATTATTATCTCATAAGAGTGATACAACAGGGATATGAGTCAAAAACTCCCAGCCTTTGGGCGACTTTGCTTGGTTAGATGGTAGCTGCGATCGCTGCCTACACTACCCCATCTTTTTCAACTACGTATACGTATTTTTTAACTCCGATTAGTGACGATGCCAACAAAATTAGAGACACGATTGGTAAGTTATTGCTAAATGTAAAATTATTTTATTTTAAAAAGGAAGATAACTTAGAGTGAATAAGTAGGAAGTGTATTTCACTAATTATTTGATTTCAAATCAGCTTTTTATCTAGGTTTTTTACAATTGCTTAGAAATCTTACCTAAAATAAAAATGCTGAAAGTTCAAGGATTTTTTTCACTGCTTGAGAAACTTTTTGTATGAGTCTTAAAATAATATTATCAAACTCAAAATTTTAATTATCTAAATCGGTTTAGAAAATGCATAAAGATCCGAAATAATCGAGATCTAAATAGAATAAAAAGTAAGAGATAGTGCGTTGATAGAAGAAGAAGGTATTTTAAATGAGATAGTTTTTTGAATAGCTCGAAAAAGAGTTTTTTGCTGAAAGGGCAACATAAATTTAGTAGAAAATTTTAAATTTACCTCTCTCTTACTAGTTTTACTAGTTCAGGTTTGGTGTTTTGTGTCTGCCATAAAAACTACGAAGTGTTTAGGGTGATGAAGCTACGCTTTCACTACTAGCTAAAAAAACTTATGCGGACGAATTGTTGCAACTCAACAAGCAAATACGAGCGCCCCAAAAAATATGTAATTAAGGACGCTTTCGCTCAATAAAAAGCCTTTTATGCTAACGATTTTTGGTTATTTTTTTCTAGGTTCTGGCATTTTTTTAGCACAACAAGCTTTTCTTTGGACTCATTTAGATCGACTGCACAAACTTGGAATTCGCCTACCACTATTTATCCTTGTTAATAATTTTATTACCCTATTTTGCCTGCTTGAGTGTGTTGAGAAACTTAAGCACGAACGATTAAAGCTGACAAAGCGAGAGAAGAAGCAATGGATCGCACCCATCTTGGCTGCTGGAGTTGTCTGCCTAGCCTTCACTTTCATGGAAGCTTTGTATTTTTGGGGTTCCTTCTTTGCAGTATTCTACAGCTCAAGCGGCAATAAATTGTACTCGCAGCTCTTGGCAACGGGTGGAATCCTGATTTCAGGAATTGTCATCTGGCTGACGCGCCTTCCTGTCTTCATACTTGGAGGCTTGACACGTCCTAAAAAAGTTTGGCTGCGTGCCGTTCAAACTTTAGCACTCTTACCTTTGATGCACCTTTGCGAGCTAGGGCTAACGATCGTCGCTCCTACACTATATCCAATCGCATTTCAGATCCCAGTTGCGCTGAAGAAAAATCTGGTAGAGGAGGCGCACAAAATTGTTGGAGCAGACTCAGTGAATCCAGCTATGTACCTGTTCAATCCCAATATCACTCACCGCATTCGGCAACAGGTCTTTTATATCTCAGGAAATGAAGGGTTTGATTCAGCAGGCAGGCTTTTAGGCATTGAAATTCGTTCTTTATTGGAAAAGCACTCAGCAAAACTTGTGATTTTAATTCTTCCAGAAGTTATTATCGATGCCAATAATGAGAGTCAGGCAGAAAGTTTTGCTCAGTTTCTGACGGCGGAAATTAGTGCGAATCACAATGTTATAGTAGAGCTTCTATTTGGGGCAAAGCTTAAGGGTAAAAATATCATCCTTCGCGCCACTAAAAGCCCAGCCCAGAAAAGCTTTGGACTCATACGCGAAAAATACCTGCTCTTCCCGTTTTTTGAAAAGAAAACTTTGGGAATAGATCTTAGGGGATCGGAAGCTCGGAAGAATCAACACAACGGGCTTGCCGTTTTCAACAGGGCAGAACTTCCGCCTTATGCTCGTCCAGATGCTTTTGACATTTGTTATGAGTCTTTGCACTTGGAGCGGTGGCGCTTTGGATCTCCCAAATTAGTTTTGACAAATCATTCTGCCTTCTACAATAGTCTATTTCTCTCTAAAAGCTACGATTTGGCGTTACAAACATTAGGTGCGGTGTTCCAAACGCCGCTCATACTTGTAGGCAACCGAGGGCTTACAGGAGTTTTTGTCGATCGCAAGGACATGGCACGCCTGAACGACTTCTTTGATTCTCCCGACGGAAAGCAAGTGCGTTTCTTCCGGGTTGTCGGATTTTAACTGTGGAGGTTTATGGGTGCGAATGAAAAATCTAGTAGGAAAGTTTCAGTTTAGAATCACCAACCGCCTAGCTGGGACGGTAATCCTGGTTGGGCTTGGTTTAATGCTGCAAGGGGCGTTGGTGTTTCCCCTACTCAGGAACGCAGACGCTAACTCTCACAGCTCGAAGGAAGCCGAGCAGCACTGCCTTCAAATGGGGCGACGCACGCGGATACTACAAGAGTTACATATTAGTAGACCGAGATTTGACGCAGTCCGCCTGAAGCTTATTACTAAGAAGTTGGGGCAACTCGAACCAAAGATCCAAATTGCGGATAACGACACAACCCGACAACAACTCCTAGCAGCATTGAGGGGAACAGATTGTTTACTCCTAGACCAGCTTTGGCGAGATTATTCCGTTAGCGCCAATCCTACAGAAGTCAAAAGCCAAGGTGAATTTTATGCCCTGTTCCTCAAGGCGACTGCCCAAAGTCTCGACCCCTTTTCCGACTTCGAGTATTTCAGCAAGTTGGATCGGATACAGGTAGCAACCAGGAACCCTCACCAAATCCTTGGTATCATTGCCCTTGAACGGAAAGACCATCTACTAGTTAACAGGATACTGCCATTTACCGCAGCAGAGAAAGAGGGGAGTATTCGGGCTGGTGACAAGATCGTCGCTATTCAGCGCGATAATGGTGAAACTGTCAATTACTCAAAATCCTCTCTCGCGTTTTTCAAACAATATCTGCGCTCGCAGCCAGATGTTATGTTGCTAGTGAAGCGCAATGAAGCAAAGATAGGCGATCGCACGCTGACAATCACGATTAAAAAGGATGAATTATCGACCCGCAGAGCATTTTTCTACGTCACGTCGGTGGCTGGGCGTAAAGTCGGCGTTATCAAACTGCCGTCATTTTACATAAACTACGCTCAGCTAGCAGCAGGCAAACCCTACGAGGGTGCAGCCCCTGACGTGCTAAATATCCTCAAAGCCCTGCAAAAGGAAAACGTAGAGATAATTTTACTCGACCTACGCGGCAATTTAGGAGGAGATAAGGATGAAGTACTACGAATTTTAGGCTACTTCTTGGGTAAAAAAATAGCTCTTAAAACTCGGTACGACCCTAGTAGCGAACCCAAAATTTATCAAACTCTGGCAGAGCGGGTTTACGACAGTGCAATGGGCGTACTGATCGATCGCTTGAGTGCTTCGGCTGCAGAAATCCTCGCCGGAGCAATTCAAGACCATAAACGCGGTTCGATCTTAGGCGAAAATTCCTACGGTAAATGTATTACAGTTGTATTTAAGTTAAACTCTATTTATTAAGTAAATACGGTTTAGCAATGCTAGATACATCAAACGTATTCCTGACAGGTGTTGCGTTAGAAGCGCTGTCCCAATGGAGTGCCACACTCAAGACATTTCAGCAAAAACTGGGAAAGCACTTTGCCCG
>NZ_JACJQX010000063.1:0-24118 GCF_014696895.1 Chroococcidiopsis sp. [FACHB-1243]
GGTATCATCAATCGTTAACATTTATTATTTCTATTCAGCTCAAAAGTTATCACATTTTGGGCTGCTTTTTTATGGCGATTTCTTAACATTCAACACTTCTGAGCAACACCTTGTCCAATACTGTTAGCAAGTTCATTGAAAACATAAGAAAATTGCTTTACTCTTAATATTCATACGGATTTTGAGGTTCGGGAATTTTCTTGGGGGCAGCATTGGCTTGAATAGTTAATTGGCGTTTATCTTTTAAAGTTTCGGTGATCATTTGTCCTTCCACCTCCAGCCAAGTATCGGGCGGATAAGCCTGACGATCTTCCTTCAATTTAACTGGCAACCCTACCGGATACGCATCAGCGGCGCAGCAGGTAATGACAAACCGCGAAAGGAGCAAGTAATTAGGTGGAAATTCCGGCGGATGGATCGCAAATCCTTGCACCTTGACTTTTTGACCTGTATATGCATCAGGTTCGGGATAAACATTCAGCGTCCGCACCCAATCTAACAGCGATCGCGCCTCTGGTTTGACGGAACCGTAAAAGGCTTGGGGTTGGGAACGGGTAGCAGCGAGAAAGTCTGTCACCCCCCTTTGCATGGCGGTTTGGCTGGCAAAAACGCGGGGAGTGAAAATCAACCCGGCGATCGCAGTTACTAATAGCAAAATACTGCTAAAACCAGGCGGAAGCAAACTGATGTGACGCACTGGCAATACGCGGCGTTGACGCAGGAGTTGCCAAGCTTTTAAACCTGCCACACTTAAAAACCCAATTCCCCCAGCAATTACCAACCAAAAATAATCGGGGTGAATTAATAAATTTAGCTTACCAGTCAGCCAGTATTTCAGCATCAAACTGCCCCAAGCAGCGATCGCAAATACTTCTAACCAATTTAGGATTTTATATTTGTTATTTGTCATTGGTCATTTATTATTAGTCATCGATCGTTGGTCATTTGTCGCGCACTTAAATCACGTATAAATTAATCAATAATGTAAATAAAAATGTCAATTGAGCAGCTAAGGCAAATAAATAAATAATTGCCCTTGGTTTAAAAATTGATAGCATCAGACCAATGCCTTTAAGGTCAATCATGGGTCCAAAGATCAAAAAGGCTAATAACGAGCCGCTAGTAAAAGTGGAGGCAAAGGATAGGGCAAAGAATGAATCTACAGTAGAACAAATCGATACGACGGCTGCTAAAAGCATCATGGTGAGGATAGAGGTAATTTCGCCACCACCAAGATTTAAGATTAATTCGCGGGGGACAAAAACTTGAATTAATGCCGCGATCGCGCTGCCAATGACTAAGACAGAACCGAGTTCGCGTAGTTCTTGTATGGTGTTATCTAATAACAACCGTAAGCGTTCTGGTAATGGTTTAATGGGCGTGGCTGCTGCCAGACTTGCTTGTAATACCGATGCATCTATCCTAATTGGATCTCCCGACCCTGATAGCCAAAACGTACCCGATTGTAATAAGTCAGATGAGGTTTTCTTTCTATCTTTGTGCGGCTGTTGTTTTGGTTGCCAAGCTGCTGCTAAAGCTGGTTGTAATAAGGGACGCAGATCTTTTTGAGCGCTGAATACCCAACCGATAATGGTGGCGATCGCTAATGAAAATACGACTCGTAAAACGACAATTTCTGGCTGATCGCGAAATGCCGTCCATGTTGCCCAAATGACAATCGGGTTGATCGTTGGTGCTGCTAATAAAAAGCCAATTGCTACGGGTGTAGGCACTCCCTGCATCAACATCCGTCTCGCCACGGGGACGTTACCGCACTCACACACGGGAAATAAAAATCCTACCATGCTACCAACCAAAGCACCTAACAGGGGGTTTTTGGGTAGTTTCGCAATTAACTTGCGTTCGTCTACAAATAGCAACAGTATCCCAGAGAATAACACCCCCAGCAGCAAAAACGGCATTGCCTCGACAAGCAAGCTGAGGAACAGGGTAAAAGCATTGTTAAGCTGTTGGTTCATGCGTTGCGTAGCAGAAAGCGTTGTCGATTAGCAAACATCTGCCAAGCCATTGTAGCTAGATTTATTGACGCTACGGAATACAAACATCAGGCGCACATAAACCTGAAAATTCCATTGTGTTTACGGTCAATGTATCTAATTCTACCCGCTTAATTGCATGGTTATTCGTATCGGCGACGTACAAGTAAGCACCGAAAAGACTCAATCCAGAAGGTTCGTTAAACCAGCTATTTTGACCTTGAGCATCGTGTAAACCCGCTACCCCTCCCAATATAGTTTGGCAATTACCGCTATGAGGATTGACTATTTTAAGTTTGTGATTGTAGGTATCGGCTATCCACAAGAAATTTCGAGCGGATTCTATCCCTAAACAATGCTGGAGTCGCACGTCAGTACCAGTTCCATCGACATCGCCAAAACCGAATAATTCTCCACTCCCGCAGATTGTCCGTACTTCAGGATCGAGCATTAAGCCAATACCGCGAATGGAACTACCTTCACTGTCAGCAACGTATAGTTCTCTACCATCAGTGGTAATCCCACTCGGTTGCGCAAAAGCCGAATCTGCGACTAAACCATCTAAACACGCTTCAGCACCTGTACCCGCGTAAGTTTGCAATATGCCTTTTTCTAAATCCATTTGCCAGATTTGATGATTTCCCGCCATCGCAATGAAGAGATAATTCTTCAGCATTACCAAATCCCAAGGGGAATTTAAAGCGGTTTTTTGACCAATCCCACCATAAGGACGGATATTACGACTTTGTTCTCCGGTTCCAGCGATGGTTTCTACACGCTGTAACAGTAAGTTGATGCGGCGAATCGCGTGATTTTCGGTATCCGCTACGTAGAGTAATTGGTTCTCTTCGTCCAATACCATGCCTTGGGGGGCAAAAAATTGCGCTTGGGTAAAGTCTCCATCGGTTAACCCAGGTTTTCCCGTACCTATGACGTGGAGAATTTCTCCATCGAGGGTACTCCAAATAATGCGGTGATGTCCTGAATCAGCGATGAATAATCCAGTGGCAGTCGCCAATACTTTACCAGGAAATGCTATGGGTGTAGTTAAGGGTTGTCGTTGTTTTTCTAAAATTAGACTGAGTTCTTGAGATGCGATTGTACCTTTAGCTCGATAATCTTGAATTAGTTTAGCAATTAATTCATCTAAAACTTCCCGATTTCCTTCCCCCGCAGCAGAGCCAATGACGTACCCTTCTGGGTCAATTATCATTAGCGTAGGCCACGCACGCACTGCATATTGTTGCCACACCTGAAAGCCAGTGTCAACTAAAACTGGATGCTCGATGTCATACCGCAGGATGGCTTGACGAATATTCTCGACTTCTTTCTCGTTATCGAATTTAGCTGAGTGAACGCCAATAACCGTAAGGCTGTCCTTATACTTTTGTTCTAAATATTTCAAATCTGGCAGAACGTGCAAGCAGTTGATACAACAATAAGTCCAAAAATCGAGAATGACAATTCTACCTCTGAGTTGCTGAAGCGATAGCGGCTTGTCGGTATTTAGCCAAGGCTGATTTTGAGGTAGTTCCGGCGCTCTCACCCGTACAGTCTTCATGTAAAGTCTTACTCGACAATAACGGCGTTTAACGATTCTAGCGGAATGCTGAAGACGTAGTAGATGACTCCCATGCCACCAATATGGCGTAGAAGAATACAAAAAATCTGTTTTGCAAACAACGATTTGTCGAGCGGAATATAGTACGATAGGAAAGCCGCTTTAAATTACGGTATATCGGGCGATTATATCGGATATGGATATTGCTCTTACTTTTGGTGTTTTGGGACTAGCCATAGTTTTCTTCATCTTTGAATGGCTACCTGTAGATGTTACCGCGATCGCGACAGCGGTTGTACTGATGCTACTGGGACTAATCACTCCAGAGGAAGGGATAGCTGGCTTTAGTAACTCCGCAACCATTACGGTATTGGCAATGTTCATCCTCAGTGGTGGGATCGAACGCACGGGTGCAATTCAAATTGTCAGCGATTTTCTACTGCGGCGAGGGGGGAAAAATCCGACACGGCAGATTTTTGTTTTAGGGGCGATCGTTGGTCCGATTACCGCTTTCCTCAACAATACAGCAGTCGTTGCCGTTTTTATTCCAATTGTGGAGGAATGGAGTAGAAAACGAAATATTTCTGTCTCCAAACTGCTCATACCGCTGTCCTACGCCACAGTTCTAGGCGGAATGATTACAGTTATTGGCACTTCGACAAATGTTGTCGCCAGCAGTTTGTCAAAAAAGTTGGGATATGGAGAATTTAGTTTATTCCAATTTACCCCAGTAGGATTAATTACATTTGCGATCGGCTTGGTATATCTTGCCTTCGCCGCACCTAAGCTATTACCAGATCGAAAACAGCCAGCTGCAACTCCCGCGATCGCCAACTATGGATTAAAAGATTACTTTAGTGAAGTGGTTGTCGCGCCACGCTCAAATTTAATCGGACAAACGCTACGTTCTAGCCAAATCGAGCAGCGATTTGATATTGCCGTGGTGGAACTCTTTCACAACAGTCGCCGCTATATCAAACCTGTAGCAGATAAAGTGTTAGCGGGTGGCGATATTATGATCGTGCGCGGTAATCGCGGCGATGTACTCAAAATTAGAGATGAACGAGGAATTGAAATCTTACCAGAAATCGAATTTCAGCAAGAATTCCCAACATCTGAGTTAAATTCAGAAAATCGAGCTATTTCTGAGGCTTTGATAATTTCCAACTCTAGTTTGATTGGCTCTACGCTGAAAGAGTTACAGTTTCGCCTGCGTTACAACCTTACAGTACTGGCAATTCGACGCAATGACGAAATTATCCGCGATCGCTTGGGTAAAGTTCGATTGCAATTTGGCGATGTCTTACTCTTACAAGGTGCGAGAGATAGTTTGATCGGACTGCAAAATAGTGCAGATTTCTTGGTGGTAGAACCGCGAGAAGTGGAAACCCTGCGACGGGACAAAGCCGCGATCGCGATCGCGATTAGCTTAGCAGTGGTTATTACTGCTGCTTTTGAGTGGATACCAATTTTAGTCAGTTCCTTGGCAGGAGTTGTCTTAATGGTAGCGACTGGAGTGTTAAAGCCAAGAGAGATCTATCGGTCGGTACGTTGGGACATTATCTTTTTATTAGCCGGACTGATTCCCCTCGGTACGGCGATGGATAATTCAGGTGCAACCAAATGGTTAGCGAGTGGTTTAGCATCGCTCGGCGGTCAATTCTCTGGTTTTTGGTTACTAGTCTGCTTTTACATTGCCACAACCGTACTCACAGAGATTCTATCTAACAATGCTGCCGTGGTGCTGATGCTTCCAGTTGCGGCTAATGTAGCAGAAACCTTGAGTCTCAATCCGTTTGCTTTTATGTTTGTCGTGACATTTGCTGCTTCTAACAGCTACCTCACACCAATTGGTTATCAGACAAATACGATGGTCTATGGTCCTGGTGGCTACAAATTTCTCGATTTTACTAAGGTAGGAGCGCCACTAAATTTAATTTTGACATTTCTTACGCCTTTACTGATCGCTTGGTTGTATGGCGTGAACCAGCTGCCAGTAGATTAGTTTTTTTGTAAGGTGAGCGTTGCCTACCCTACAAATGAATTTCTTTTTTGAGAAAGAATCTGCTGTAACCTGGCGGAAAATTTGGCAATTCACCAAAAATGACGTATCCCTGTTGCTGGTAAAATTCTGGTGCTTGGAAACTAAATGTATCTAAATAAGCATATTTACAGCCGCGTCTGACAGCTTCTTGCTCCGCAGCCTCTAATAAACCATGACCGTAGCCTTGTCCGCGCCAAGTGTCATCTATCCATAAAATATCGATATACAACCACTGCCAATAAGTCGAACCAATCAACCCGCCAGCCAGACGATCTCCTTCATTTCGTAAAAAGATAGCTAACTGCTGGAAATGTCCCTCACCTGCGCGATCGCGATTAAATGCCAGCAGTTGTTGCAAAATAAATTCTATGTCTTCAGGATGCGGCTTCTCAGTTATGTCAATCCTAAGCGGCTGTTTCACAAAAATTCATCCAAATTAAAAAAGTTTAGCGTGCGTACAAATAGACTGTATCATCGCAAATAGAAGTAAAAAACTGTGGCTCATTCAGAGATTTGTCGTATGTTGCGCTCGTAAATCATATAAACAGTCATTTTCAAACACTTTCGTTAAAAAATGGGCAAATTTTACCCCCTCCTAGTCAGTGGTATTAGCATTCTGTGCTTTCTAGCTCAGATAAGTCCACTACAAGCCCAAACTTTCATGAGGGAGCAGGGACGATCTGGGAGTAGGGAGCAGAGGGGGAAGACAAGGGAGAGGGAGGAGACAAGGAAGACAAGGGAGAATAAACCAACAACCACCAATTACCAATTACCAATTACCCAAGTTTCCCAATTATCCGACGTGCAACCCGATGACTGGGCAAGTCGAGCGTTGCAATCTTTAATCTGGCGCTATGGAATAGTTACAGGCTATCCGAATGGGAAATTCCTTGGCAATCGTACCTTGAGTCGTTACGAATTTGCGGCGGCTTTAAGTACGGTAGTACGGCAATTGGAGGGAGCGATCGCTAATGGTAAGCCAGTACAAGCAACTCAAGATGATTTAGCAACTCTCAAAAAACTTCTGCAAGAGTATGCTGTCGAATTAAAAGATTTACAAAGTCGTTTAGATTCTCTAGAAGCTCGAAACGCCGAACTCCAAGCGAACGAGTTTTCCACAACGACTAAACTTACAGGTCAAGTTATCTTTGCAATTAATGGGGGTGGCTTTGGTGGAGATTCCCTTCGCGACCCTACAGGTACGGAAATTGCCGATAATAATCCTGTTACTACGTTATTTTACAGAACTCAGTTAGATTTTGATACGAGTTTTTCTGGTACTGACTTACTCAAAATTCGTTTGGATACTGGTAGTAACGGCAACCGCGATAATGCAGCCGGAGTATTAGAACCTAATTTCGGCAGCGGACTTGATTTCTCGACTAGACTATCTCGAAATGAAGACTTGGGCTTGGGTCGGCTTTACTACAGCTTTAGCGCCGCTAAAAATCTCCAAATTGTTTTAGGGACTGCGATCGCACCTACAGATTATCTCGATCGCAATCGTTATGCTAATCGCAGTTTTGTTGATTTTTCGACTCAAGCACTGGTTAACAACTACCTTCTCTTTCCGATTGACGAACAAGGTGCTGGGGCGGTTGTTAACTGGCAAGCGAACGAGTTTTTTACATTACGGGCAATGTATCTTGCGGCAGACGCAGAAAATTCTGGCAGTCGCGATGAGGTTGAAGGTGTATCGGCTTTAACAAGGCTACTCTACCCAGATGAGGGTGGAGATCGCGGTTTATTTGGCAATCCTTATCAGGGAACGGTTGAGTTAGAATACTCTCCTAACCCAGGTTTTACTCTACGCTTGCAGTACAGTGGTGGAAATACTTTCGATCGCCATTTCGATGTGTTTGGAGCGAATGTCGAACTCAATTTATCGCGCCGACTTGGGCTGTTTGGACGTTATGGCTACGGTAGCTATGACGATACTATTTTTGGAGATCTCGAACCGTCTTACTGGATGGTTGGAATATCGCTACGCAATTTGTTACTACCTGGCGCTGTAGCGGGAATTGCAGCAGGTCAACCTTTTGTAGAAAATGCTGTAGGGGATGCGACTCAAACAAACTTTGAAGCCTACTATAACTTTCCCCTCAATGAAAATATAGCGATCGCTCCTTTAGTTCAAGCGATCGCCAACCCTAGCAATCAAGCAGATAATGGCACAATTATTACTGGTACTATCCGCACCGTATTCTCTTTTTAAAAACGCAACCCAAGATAGCAATCTCTAGCGTTTGTGCTCAACTTCTGCTTGAGCCTCATCCATAGCTGCTTTTTTATTCGGCTCGTTAGTGTCAAATGTTACTTTAGTTTGCTTAGCTTTGAGGTTGAGGACTTCAGGAATCTTTTTGGGCAGCGTCTTGATATTTTCTAGCCCGGTATCACCTATTCTTCTACCTGGCGCATCTCCCAAATCTTCAGCTTTTTCTTGAATGCGCTTGACAGTATCAGGGGTGACAGGGTTATATTCTCCCGTTGCAGATTCTACAGCGTTTGCTTGGAATGCTGGCAGTGCGACAAACAAAATCGTTGCTAAAACTACGGTAACGATTCGACGCAAGCCCATGTTCTTCAATTTATCAACTACTTGCTTCATTTGAATCCTCCAATGATTTTGATTACTAAAATTAGCGTTTCTTTAGAGTAAAAACTTTTAGAAACACAATTGCTAAGGTTGCTAACAATAAGCGCTCCTTAATTGCTTTGTTTTAATTTTAGTTTTCGGATCGATCTTGCCGTAGGAGGCGATCGCATATCTTCTCTCTTGAGTAGGAGTTTTGAGCGAATGCCATAAATGAGTGAATTTAACTTTAGTTAGACTTGTAGATCGTTAAAATACTTCTTGGTTAAGTTTCGATTCCCCCATCCCCCCTTTTCAAGGGGGGCTAAGAATGGTTTTGTCTTTTTCTTTTGAAAAGAGGGGCTAAGAACGCTCCTGTCTCCTCCTTTTTAAGGGAGATTAAGTAAGTACGATCTTGTTTCCCTCTTTTTAAGGGAGATTAAGTAAGTACAATCTTGTCTCCCCCTTTTTAAGGGGAATTAAGGGGGATCTTTTCCTTACATCTCCAGATTCAATTTCCTTTCCCCGGCTTTAGTTGCCATAAGTAAGGTAAAATTGGTTCTATTTTGTATTTGTTCTTAATAAGACTATCGCGCACTGGTTCTGTACAATCTCCATAAATGAAGATATCGCCAGAATTTTGTGGGATCTCTTTTAAAGGAGCGATATCAACTAATCTTAATCGAACTTTTGGTTCTAATAAGTAGCTCAGGGAAAGTAAATTACCATTGTTGATGCAACCATTAGTAGAAACTATGAGAGGATTATTTGCTCTATTGAGAAAGCTAGCTACTTGAGGATTACTATAACTAATTTCTTTAATCCACCAGGTATTAGCTTGGGAACTAAGCGTGCAAGATATGATTCCAGCCAAAATGAGTAAAGTTGCGATCGCTTGCCAAATTCTGCGAGACAATAATCTCGATTGACTGATTTTTTGACTCAATAAGTAAGCAACTGTTAGCTGAATGCTTAAATAACCAGGAAACAAATAACGAGGCACGATCGATCTCTGTCCGCCTTTGATGATATCTGGTATCAGTAGTGGTAGCGTGGTTGCAGCCATTAAGGTAATAATAAATAGCCAAATCCTTAAAGGTGCGTGACGGATTGTGAAATAAAATGCATAAACTATTAGAAGTAATATTAGGAAGTAGACAATTAGAAATTCTGGATCTTTTTCCAAACCCAGATCGAAAAACACATGACCGATATTGAGTAGCCAGCGACGACTAAAAATGTCTGCGGGTAAAGCATTATTCGTCCATCCCGTCGTCATCTGAAACATGGAATAGTTCTGAATTAAGCTCAACATCCAAGGGGTAAAAAGTAATAAGCTCAAACCCGAGGAGAGAAGATAAGCGATCGCTCTTTTGCTCAACCTAAATTTTTCAATTATGAAAACGTAAACTCCATAACCGACGGCTACTAGTCCAGATAAGAAAAAAGTATAAAAACTAGTTGCTAAAGCGAAGGCATATACAATCCAAATCTGGATTTTATTCAGTCGAATTGCCCTGAGTAAAGCGGCACTCGATCCTAGAATTGTTACCGTCCATAAAGCGTATTGCCTTGCTTCTTGAGCAAATAAAACATGCACCGGAGAGACCGCTAAAAGCGCGATCGCCATCCATGCTATGAGAGATGATTGAAACAATTCTAGACACAACCAATACAAACAAGGAAATACTAAGAAGCTAAATAAAATGCTTAAACTTCTAATTATCGTAATACTATTTCCAAATAATTGTACCCAGAATCTCAACAAAACATAATATAAAGGTGGATGTTGAGAGTCTTCTATAGCAAGAGAATGAATTGTATCTTGTAATTGGCTTCCAGGCTTGAAACGTTGAAACGTTTGCAAGTATTTGATACTGCTGTCTCGATGAGCGTATGCTCCTTGAGAGAAGTCTTTCATCGTGTAGCCAGCAATTCTTAAAGAAGTATAAGCTTCGTCGTGCCAATAAACTTTTTTATCGATATTCGTAACTCGAAAAGCTATTCCTACACACAAAATAATTATAAATAGTAAGCGCAGCCATTTAAAATTGAATTTACGATACTTCTCCATAAAGCATTAATATGGTTAGATAACAACAATTGCACGGTAAAATTTAGAATTTCAAACGTAAGGTGGGCATTGCCCTACTATAAAGGAATTCTCAAGGTTTATTTAGGTTACAATAGCTAATATTTCAAAAGAAAAGCTCTGTGTCAAAGGGAAGCACTCCAGTATATATCAGACGTTGCTATCCTTAATTAGTCTAAAATGCCCTTGATCAAACTGAGATCGTCGAAGCAATGAATAGCCAATATCCAATCCCAGTAGTCATCAATGGTGCTGCGGGCAAAATGGGACGCGAAGTTGTCAAAGCAGTTTCCCAAGCTACCGATCTGACCTTACTAGGGGCGATCGATCGCAACCCAGAGCATCAAGGTAAAGATGCAGGAGAACTAGCGGGTTTACCAGAACCATTAGAAATTCCAATTACCGACCAATTAGATCCCATGCTTGCGATGGCGGGGCAAGAAAGGCAAATTGGGGTGATGGTAGACTTTACTCATCCGAGTACAGTGTATGACAATATCCGCTCGGCGATCGCCTATGGAGTGCGTCCAGTCGTCGGTACGACAGGTTTAAGTCCCGCACAGATTCAGGATTTGGCTGAATTTGCTGACAAAGCCAGTACAGGATGTTTGATGATTCCCAACTTCTCAATTGGGATGGTTTTGTTACAACAAGCCGCAGTCCAAGCCTCTCAATATTTCGATCACGTCGAAATTATCGAACTGCACCACAACCAAAAAGCCGATGCACCCAGCGGTACGGCATTGCAAACCGCGCAGATGTTGGCTGAGTTGGGGAAAACTTTTAACCCACCCCAGGTAGAAGAAACAGAAAAATTACCAGGTGCGAGAGGTAGCGTCGCAGCAGAAGGTATTCGCATTCATAGCGTCCGCCTACCAGGGTTAATCGCCCATCAAGAAGTGATTTTTGGCTCAGCAGGTCAAATTTATACCTTACGCCACGACACGAGCGATCGCGCCTGCTACATGCCAGGAGTGCTGCTAGCGATCCGTAAAGTCATCCAACTCAAAACCCTCGTTTATGGGTTAGAAAAAATATTATGAAAAGGAGTCAGGAGTCAGGAGTCAGGAGTCAGGAGATAGAAGAAGTCAAAAGTTAAAAGTCAAAATTTAGGCATCAGAAATCAGGAGTTAGGATTTGAAATTTCTTTCTCCCTCAGCTCCCTCAGTTCCCTCAGCTTCCTCAGCTCTCTATGTTAGTTCCACTCACGCGCCAGAAGTTTGAACAACTCATTCCTCGTATTGCTACGGGCGATCAATATCGCTACGTTTGGGGAAAATTTTCTGACTTTTTGCGTCGATTGTTAGCTTCTGTTGTCGCTGTTGTCGTCGTGTTGTTGTTGCGATGGCTGTTGGGTGAGGGATTTGGGGGTTTGCTACTTCCCTTTGGGGTGGTTGGCGGTTTTTATTGGCTGTGGGGTCCCGTACTGTGGGCGAGTTTGCGTAACGCACAGTACCGCAAATACAAATACAGTGGTTTCTTTCGCGGTCGAATCTTAGATGTTTATATTTCAGAAGAGCTAATTGGTAGAGAAGAAACAGTTAACAATAAAGGCGAACTAGTCTATGTAGACAACCTAGAGCGCCGTCTAAATGTCGAAGTTGGAGATGAAACTGGTTTTTCCATCCAGGTACAAGTGCCACTGCGCCGCAGTCACAAAGGGATTGCCCGCCGTCAAGTGGTAGAAATGATCGTACTATCAAATCGCGCTGATTTGAGCAATATTACCAAAGTGACCGATATCTACATTCCCAGCCGCGATATTTGGGTGAGCGACTACCCATTCTTGCAACGAGATGTCTTTGTGGAAGTCAGCAACCGCATCCGTCGCGATCGCCTAGAATCCGAAGAAGAACCTCGTTCTCCGCGCAATCCCCCTCAAAGAAAAGAACCACCTCAGCTACCGAGACAAGATCGGGAATGGTAGAAGGAAGAGAGCTGAGGGAGCTTCGCCTCAGCTCTCTTCTAGGGGGGTGTAAGCCAGCCAAGCTAGTTCTAGCAATCCGTCCAAAATTCCTGTAGCTACCGTTGCACCACCCTTGGAACCCTCCGTCCAAATTTGGGGGACAGAAAATTCCTGCAAGCGTTTTTTGGTCGTATCTACATCGACAAATCCCGCAGGCGTGGCAATTACCAAAGCTGGTTTGATTGCGCTAGCGACAATTAAATCTATTAAAGTGGCTAATGCACTTTGGTCTTGACCGATCGCAAAAATTGCTTCGGGATAGCGCTGAGCGAGGTTTTCGATTCCCCAAGCCGTAGCAGTCTTATCTTTTTGCGGACGAGCGATCGCGTCTAAGCCGCAATAAAGGGGATTGGCAAAAGTGTTTTGAATCTGGGGTAGAACGCCTACTTGGATTGTCGGTACATCCACCACAATCGTACAGCGAGCAGCGATCGCCGCCGCTCCTGTTTGCATTGCTGTTTCTGAGAAATGAATTAAATTCTTATACTCAAAATCGGCAGTAGCATAAATGACACGACGGACGATCTCATATTCTGCGGGAGAGAAGTCATAATTGCCAACCTCGCGATCGACGATCGCCAGATTTTGGGCATTAATTATCTGCCATTCCATAGAGAAAGGCTGGGAGCTAAGGACAGAGACCAGTTTAACAGTTATCAGGGAGCAGGGAGCAGGGAGCAGGGAGCAGGGACAAGGGAGAATAATAACCAACTACCCATTACCCATTACCCATTACGTTTCCGAAGCAGAAGAACGACCAAATATTGGCGTGAGATAAGCTACGAGCGCTCCAATTAGAAAGCCTGAGATATTGCGGATTAGAGGTAGCCATTCTGTAGTGCGCGTGACAACTGGTCCAATACCGAAAGCAATGAATAATATGCCCCACAACGGCGAGAAAATCAAAGCCCACTGCCAAGCTAGAGCTTGCCCTGGACGACGGGGTTGAGCGGCAAAACCACAAATTACGCCTCCCAGTGTTGATGTGATTAGGGTGAGAATCCACTGTTCTCTTGGTAGTCCCGGAACGACGTTACAACCGCCTTTGACTAGACAGCCTTCAACGGATTCTAAAGCTCCAAGAATGGCGCGGTCTTCCCCATGTTCTCGCACGTAGTACAAATTACCAAAGCGGGTTTGTAGTTCGATCCAAAACGTGCGGGGGAGAAGTTCGTAAACTGCGTCGCCAACGCTAAAACTGAGAATGTTACCACCGCGAGAGTCGGCAACTAGAAGAATACTTTTGTCATCTAAACCCCAAAAGTTAATTACTGCTCTACCAGGAGTGCGATCGTACTGGGTTAAAACTCTCAGTTTCCAGCCAGTATCAGCGGCAAACTTATTTAAATCTGCTACGAGTTGTTCTTCCTGAATATCGGTAAAAGTCTTTGCTAGGTCAATGACCGGGGTAGGGCGGTCGGGTAGCAGTTCTGGATTGTCATAAGCTAGGGCTGCTGATGGTTGCATCATCCAAACCAACCCTGCCAGAAAAAATGTTGTTACTAAAACCGGGATTCTTCGCCAAAATGAACGCTGCATGGGCAATTATAAGTTGTAGATCGGAGTCTCAAAATCGCTACTGTCGTAAGAATTATTATAATTAAGTCGCGTTTTTTTACATTTGTTTACTTTACTCTAATTTAGCGACCCCAAGCAAATCAATCGGAAGTCAAAAATTAAAAGTCAGCAGTGATGGTAATGGGTAATGGGTAGTTGGTAGTTGGTAGTTGGTGGTTTTTTCTCCCTTGTCTCCCCCCTCTCCCTTGTCTCCCTGCTCCCTCAGAAAGAAATCTACGTTTGTGTAGATACGGGAAAATTGACTGTGGGGATAGAATTCCTGCTGTAAATGCGCGATTTGGGGAAAGATTTATGCCGCAATATTTTGGACAACTGCCAACGACTGACCAACCGTGGGTAACTGTAGGCGCAGTGGAGGCAGTATCGCAAAGCGATCGCGCTGTCCAGTTGGATTGCGGTGAGTCTTCTGTATTAATTAGCGTTATTGATGCTCATCTTATTCGCGTGCGTTTAGCTCCTAACGGCGAATTTTTTCCCCAGCGCCCTTGGGCAGTTGTAGGAGACGAAGATATAGAGCGATCGCCCGTTCCCTTTGAAGTTGCAGAAACACCTGACACGGTAGAAATTAAAACAGATCGGCTGCGAATTGTCGTTCAACGCCAACCTTGTCGCCTCACTTGCTTTGACAATTGCGATCGCCCTTTTGCCAAAGATGCCGAAATGGGTATGGCTTGGCGCATGGGTGCAACCGCCGCCTGGAAACAAATTGAGACTGACGAGCATTTTTATGGTTTTGGCGAACGCACGGGTTTGTTAGATAAATTAAGCGAAGTTAAAACAAATTGGACGCTAGATGCTCTAGACTACAACTCCTTGACGGATGAGATGTATCAGGCAATTCCATTTTTTATGGCTTTGCGTCCAGAAGTCGGCTATGGCATCTTTTTCAACACGACTTTTTGGAGTCAGTTTGACATTGGCGCAGCTCAACCTGGAACTTGGAGCATGGAAACCCGCAGCTTAGCGGGAATGCAGACACCACCCCTAGACTACTACATCATTTACGGTCCCGATCCAGCCACAATTCTAAGTAGCTACACGCAGCTAACAGGCAGAATGCCCCTCCCGCCTCGTTGGGCTTTGGGATATCATCAGTGTCGCTGGAGTTACGATTCAGAAACAGCAGTACGAGAACTTGCCCAAGAATTTCGCCGCCGCCGCATTCCCTGCGATGTAATTCATTTAGATATCGACTACATGCGGGGGTATCGCGTCTTCACTTGGAGTCCCCAAAGGTTCCCACATCCAGAGAAGCTACTGCGGGAACTAGCCGAGGATGGATTTAAGACGATAACAATTATTGACCCTGGGGTAAAGTACGAACCGGAAGCAAATTATCATGTTTTCGACCAAGGGATAGACAAAGATTATTTCGTCCGTAAAGCAGATGGACAGTTATTTCATGGTTACGTCTGGCCAGATAAAGCCTTGTTTCCCGATTTCTTGCGTCCTGAAGTCCGGCAATGGTGGGGAAACTTACACGAAAGCCTTACCAGTATTGGTGTAGCCGGAATTTGGAACGACATGAACGAACCCGCGATCGCCGATCGCCCCTTTGGTGACGACGGTAAGCATATCTGGTTTCCACTAGATGCACCCCAGGGAGCAGGGGGAGACAAGGGAGACAAGGGAGAAAAAACCACCAATTACCAATTACCAATTACCAATTACCAATTACCAATTACCAATTACCCAGTCACAACTCACGCCGAAGTTCACAACCTTTACGGGTTGATGATGGCGCGATCGAGTGCTGAGGCGCTGAAAAAATTGCGCCCTAACGAGCGATCGTTTATTTTGACTCGTTCGGGTTATGCTGGCGTACAAAAGTGGTCGTCGGTGTGGATGGGAGATAACCAGTCGTTGTGGGAGCATTTGGAAATGTCCCTGCCAATGCTGTGCAATATGGGGTTGTCGGGTGTAGGGTTTGTTGGTTGTGATATTGGTGGTTTTGCTGGCAATGCTACAGCAGAACTGTTCGCCCGTTGGATGCAAGTCGGAATGCTCTACCCCCTCATGCGCGGTCATTCGGCAATGACAACTGCTCGTCACGAACCTTGGGTTTTTGGCGATCGCGTCGAACAAATCTGTCGCGAATATATCAACTTGCGCTACCAGCTCTTACCATACATTTACACTCTATTTTGGGAAGCTGCTAACACCGGAGCGCCGATTCTCCGCCCCCTACTCTACCATTTTCCCCAAGACCCCACGACCTACAACCTCTACGACCAAGTATTGCTGGGTGCTGGTCTGATGGCTGCACCAATTTATCGTCCTGGGATAGAACATCGTGCGGTATACATACCTGCCGGGACTTGGTACGACTGGTGGACGGGGGAGGCGTTCGCGGGACCGACTCATATTCTGGCACGCGCACCATTGGAAAAAATGCCTCTCTATGTACGGTCTGGGACAGTCATCCCCATGCAGCCCGTAGTACAGTTTGTCGATGAAAAACCATGCGATCTCCTCACACTGCGCGTTTGGACAGGACAAGGAGAATGGACGATGTACGAAGATGACGGACTTAGCTTTGATTATCGTCAAGGTGTCTGGTCAACCACTACCTATCGTGTCAATACAACAGGAGAAGAAACAATCGTTGAGATTGACGCGCGACAGGGACAATGGACACCACCAGCGCGAGAAGTCGTTGTCGAAGTGGTGGGAGTCGGTCAGCAACGTTTTAGCGATGATGGAACGGCTCGCCGTTTGCAGTTTACAGGGAGCAGAGAATCGGGAGCAGTGTAGAGACGTTGCATGCGGGAAAAAAAATTCTACCTTTTTATAGATGACTTTAGCTCGATGAATGTACTTACCTTTTGATAGATGCCGCTATTTTGGGAATCTGTCACTCTAAAGCAAAGCAATGAAAACTGATTCATTGACCGCCAATCGTTCCTCGCTAACAATTTCGTGTAGAGGTAGAGTGCATGTTGACAGATAATTTCGTCCAGCAAATTCAGTCCATGCAAGGACGGTTGGATCTGCTGCTTCATAATGTAGATTGTCCGCAGCTTCAATCAGACCTGTTACCCACAGCACTTAAGGAACTTGGTGTTGCTTCGGAAGAAATTCAAGTTACTCTGGAAGAACTACATCGGCAGAATGCAGAACTTTTAGCGATGCGTAGAGCTTTAGAGGAAGAACGCAGGCGCTACAAAGATTTATTTGAGCTGGCACCGGATAGCTATGCGATCGTCGATCTCTCAGGTACGATTCGAGAAGTGAACCAGGCAACTGCTAAGCTTTTAAACGTATCGCAGCGCTTTTTAAGCGGAAAACCGCTGACTACCTTTCTTAGTGCCGAAGACCGGGAAATATTTTGGTACAAATTCAATGAGTTACAAGGTATGGAAGAATCGCAGGAATGGACGATGCACCTTTGTCCGCGCGATCGCCAGCCTGTAAAAGTGGCAGTTGTAGCAAGTCTGTCTAACTGCGAGAAAACGGGTCAACCTACGACTATCCTGCTATCGCTGCGCGAGATTGGCGATCCCAATCGACATTTGTATCTATCTGACAAACTTGAGCCACACAACCAAAACATAGATCTATCCATCGACGAGCTAGATCTCAGTCAAAAACAGATTTATTTGAAAGGGGAAACGATCCGACTCAGACCGGAGACCGTTTGGTTAGTGTGTCGCGGGATTGTCAAGCTAGCAATAGCCTGCGAGACAGGCGAGGAGGTGCTACTGGGTCTGGCAGGAGCGGGTTCGCCATTCAGTGCTTTAGATATAGAAGCTTTCGGACTTTGTGAAGCCACAGCATTAACCGAAGTCGAACTGACTTGTTATTCTTGGTCGGAGTTAGCAGCAAATTCCGCTCTCGCCCAAAAATTATTACCCAAAGTTAACCAACGGCTACAGCAAACAACGGCTCTTTTAGCGATTTCTGGCAAGCGCCATGCCAAGAGCCGCTTGCATCATTTGCTGCTATTGCTAGCTAAGCAAATCGGTCAACCTACGGAGCGAGGTATTCGTTTGGGCATTCGTCTAACTCATAGCGATCTTGCTGCTGCTTGCTCGACCACCAGAGTTACGATCACGCGCATGTTAGGCAAATTACAGGCGGAAGGAACAATTGAGATTGATAGCAAGAATCATTTTATTGTCTGCCACGAGCAGCGACCGCAGATTAGCGCTTGAAACGAACTATATGGGAGATCGCGCCCATGTAGTTCGCTGAAGGTTAGCAGTTAACAGTTAACCACCACTGCAATAAGTCGATTGCTCAGACCAGATTGATACATATTGCTATATATTTAGTTGCAGATCTGTTCTAAGGTATAAATTAAATTGTTATAGCCACATAACATTAGATTGTAAACGGGGAGGTACGCTCATCAGCCATCGAATACCGCTCGCCAATCATCAATCGTGAATAATGCTCTTACCTGGATTTCTGTTCGAGCTTTCCCTGATTGTGGCAGTTGCACTTGCATTAGTGCAACTATTTGCTGGTAAGCTGCGATTTCTGAGCGCGACTCCGCGTAGCATATGGTTGTCTGCCAGCAGTGGGGCTTCGATGGCTTATGTATTCGTTCATATTTTGCCAGAATTAGGCGAGGCACAAGCAGTCATTCGAGAAGTTGTAGGTGGATGGCTGGCTTTTTGGAGATACCATATTTACGTAGTCGCGCTTTTGGGTTTAGCGATATTTTATGGTTTGGATCGGGCGGCGATCGCATCGCGTCGTTACAACCGCAAAGAGAGCAGAGGAGATGTAGCGGCAACAAGCGTCTTCTGGCTGCACATCATTGTTTACGGTTTTTACAATACCCTCATTGGCTACTTACTGCTCAATCGCGATGATAATGATGCGATTGGAATGCTGCAATTTGCTTTAGCAATGGCATTGCATTTTGCAGTCAACGATTATGGCTTACGAGAACATCACAAGTTTATTTATAACGGTATTGGTCGCTGGGTATTAGCAACGGCGGTGATTGTGGGGTGGACGCTTGGTAGTGGCGGTATGGGAGTTGACCGCACGGCGATCGCATTTATGTCTGCTTTCCTTGCTGGCGGAATTATTCTTAATGTCTTGAAGGAAGAACTACCAGCCGAAAGAGAAAGCCGCTTTTGGGCATTTGCTCTCGGTGCGGGAGCTTATACTTTATTGTTAACGTTATCCCCCTCCTCTTCTTAGCGATCCTCAAACTTATATAATGATGGGAGTATCGTCATTCTCCGCAGGTATCGTGACCCTTACACCGATCTCCCCCAACTCCCAACCATCTACACAACGTCCTGACTCTTTCGGACGATTTGGACGTTTTGGCGGAAAATACGTACCGGAAACGCTGATGCCTGCACTAAGCGAGTTAGAAGCAGCGTATCAAAAATATCGACACGACACGGACTTTCAACAAGAGCTGCAAGATCTCCTCCGTGACTACGTAGGACGAGCCACCCCCCTCTACTTTGCCGAACGCCTCACAGCACACTACGCCCGTCCAGATGGCATGGGGGCGCAAATCTACCTCAAACGAGAAGACTTAAATCATACGGGCGCTCACAAGATTAACAACGCCTTAGCACAAGTTTTGCTGGCGAAGCGGATGGGCAAACAACGCATCATTGCCGAGACAGGTGCGGGACAGCACGGCGTTGCTACAGCTACCGTCTGCGCTCGGTTCGGACTAAAATGCGTCATCTACATGGGCGTACAGGACATGGAACGCCAAAGCCTGAACGTGTTTCGGATGCGCTTGATGGGGGCAGAGGTACAACCTGTAGCAGCTGGTACGGGGACGCTCAAAGATGCCACCTCTGAAGCTATTCGCGACTGGGTGACGAACGTAGAAACAACTCATTACATCCTCGGTTCTGTAGCTGGTCCCCATCCTTACCCAACAATTGTCCGAGACTTTCAAGCAGCAATCGGTCAAGAAACCCGCGTCCAAGCAATGGAAAAATGGGGTGGCTTACCAGATATTTTGCTGGCTTGTGTAGGTGGCGGTTCTAATGCTATGGGGCTGTTTCACGAATTTGTCAACGAGCCGACCGTCAGACTCATTGGTGTTGAAGCTGCTGGAGAAGGAGTCACTACGGAAAAACACGCCGCGACTTTAACCAAAGGTAGAGTTGGGGTACTGCATGGAGCCATGAGTTACTTGTTGCAGGACGAAGACGGACAGGTGATTGAGGCACACTCGATCAGTGCGGGATTAGATTATCCTGGTGTGGGTCCAGAGCATTCTTTTTTAAAAGAGATCGGTCGGGCAGAATATTACAGCATTACCGATGAGGAAGCGATCGCCGGATTGCAGCGTCTCTCACAGCTAGAAGGGATTATTCCCGCTCTCGAAACCGCCCATGCGATCGCCTATCTCGATATCCTTTGTCCGCAGCTAGACGGTAGCCCTCGCATTGTCATTAACTGTTCGGGACGCGGTGACAAAGACGTACAAACCGTTGCTAAGTACCTAAAAATGATTGGCGATTAGCAACTAACAATTAGCAATACTTTCCGAAAACAACCACCTAGAGCAGGTAGATCTTTATGATATGCCTGCAAAATGTCAGATAAGTCAATCTGAAGTTATCAATAACTGCCGTGATTCAAGAGGTGGAAACATGGATCGGCAATTCCAACACTCAATGCTACCGCAAGCCACTCATGATGAGCTGGCGCGACAAAACTTTGTTAAAAGCCTGAAACTACACATCGTTAAAAATCTCAGTCCCGGTAATAAGAGAGTATACGAGCAAGTTGTCAAGCCCCAATTTGAACGCGAACACCAGCGCTCGCCTCAAAACCGTCATGAAATCCGCACTGCTATGCAAAGACACCCGCATTATCTTTGGTGGAGTGCCTTGCGGCGCATCAACCAGGAAATGTTGTGGGATGCAGTCAACACCAGTGTAGAGCGACAATTACCAGAACTCATCGACCGGGCAAAACAGAGCGATCGCCAATTAGGTACGCTGACCCTAGACCCAAATTTCAAAATTCCTGCCTACCAAACCGCTGTCGATATCCATTGTATGCCTGGTAGCTATCACAGCGAATATACAGCAGACGATCTAGCTGCTGGGGCGACCTACGATCGCGGCGTTTATATTTACGGTGCGGGGTGGTTGGGTCCGCTTAACGATGATATGGGCTTGTCCATTGTCAAAAACTACCTGAAACCAAAATATCCCGACTTTCGACCCGCCAAAATTCTCGATTTGGGTTGTTCTGTCGGTCACAGTACTTTACCCTATGTCGATGCCTATCCAGAAGCCCAAGTCTACGCGATCGATATTGGCGCACCAATGCTACGCTACGCTCACGCTAGAGCAGAAGCTTTAGGCAAGCGAGTCCATTTTTCTCAACAAAATGCCGAACGGACTCACTTTGAAACTGCTTCCTTTGACCTGATAGTTTCTCATATCCTGCTGCATGAAATTCCCCTTCCAGCCATCCGTAACGTGATGCGAGAATGCGATCGCCTCCTAGCTCCTGGGGGGATGACGATTCACGTAGAAGCACCCTTGTACAGCCACATGGATGCCTTCAGCGCTTTCATGTATGACTGGGAAACTGCCAACAACAACGAACCTTTTTGGAGTGCTATGCGGGAGTTGGACTTGACAGCCGTTATGACTGAAGCTGGATTTGCAGCAGATCGAGTTATACAAACCTTCGTTCCCAATGGTGCTTGGAAAACTGCGGCTGACAATTCCCAACAAGGAGGAGGTAGTAGAGGTAGCTGGTTTATTATTGCTGCTACTAAGTAAATGGAGGAAGTCATGGGGATGAAAAAAGCCAAGGGCAAACGCCCCGTTTACTTTGACGAGCCGCAACTCGATAAATTGCTGTCCGCGATCGTCGCGTTAACAGGTGAGGTGTCTGTCTTGCGGGAACGTCTCGATACTGTAGAACGTTTACTAGCGACAAAAGAAGTTATATCACTGGCAGAGATTGAAGCGTATCAGCCAGAGGAACCAGTAGTGCAGGCACGGGAACAATGGCGTAGCGAGTATATTGCGCGAGTGTTAGGGGTATTGCAGGAAGAAACAGTTTCAGAATAATTTAGAGCGCGTGGTCGTACGCTTTTCTTACGTTGCAAAATTGCAAGATTGAAGATCCCCCAGCCCCCGCAAACTCGGGGGTTTTGTTTTGTGCGGCGGGTTAGGGGAGTTCTTGCCTTAGCTTATATCTTGCACTTGGGCGAATAGAATTTGCAGCTAGACAGACAAAACCAGCCTGCGCGGGTTTCAAACCTTTGATTTTTCTTGAGTCCGCCTGCGCGGACTTAAATTGTGTAGTCGCGACTTATAGTTGCCCAGGCTGGTGCAAGATTTGAGCTGAACCGAAAAGTCTTGAGTGAAATAATGCTCGCTATACGCTATAAAACCTCCAATATTCGTCAATAATTCAGAATTTCCATGTAGCAAGTCTCAACGATTTGTGAATAACGATATAGCCTTCTTTAATTGGACAAAATACAAGATCTGTAGGGGCGCACAGAGAAAGCGCCCCTAAAGCAGGCTTCTAGCCTGCTCCACGTTCATGAATCAAATAGGATTGCTATATATACCGAGTGTTAACAGTTAACCATTAACCATTAACTATCAACAAACACAGCGATCGGTTTATGACTTAAACAAAATCGCTGTGGCTGATGTTTCAGTAAAATTACTTCGATATATAGCTTCAGTAATAATTCGCTTGTTAGCTAATTAGAGATAAAGTTGAATAGATTTATAAACTATATTTTTGCAGTTAATTTTAAATCTTTCTGCAAAAAGTTTCAAGAGTGACCGCATTAGATTAAACTATACATTTGCTAATTCTTTTAGCAACGGTTCAGTCTGGAAAATAAACTCATCTGCTAATTCTTTTAGCAGCAATTCATCCTGAAAATTTTCAGTTTCACTTGCTTATTCTTTCATTGGAAATCATTGCATGAAGCATTCTGTGTTGTTCAAACTAGCCTTGTGTTCAGTTATTTTTACCGCTGGAACAACAATTGCGGCTAACGCTAAAACCCCTACTTTTTACCGAGAGATCGCTAAGAAAAACATACTTGCAAAGCCGAAACCTAATACGACTATCCTAGCTCAGGCTGATACTTCCTCCGTAGAACGGGCTGTTTTCAACCGAATTAATCAATATCGCCAAGGACGTAATTTAGCTCCTTTAACTTGGGATAATAGCATCAGCAATCAAGCTCGAATTCACAGTCAAAATATGGCGAGTGGTGCAGTTCCTTTCAGCCATAATGGTTTTCAGCAGAGAGTGCAAGAGATTGCCAAAGTCATTCCCTATAGAGGAGCAGCAGAAAATGTTGCGTATAATCAAGGTTACGCCGATCCTGCTGCCAATGCCGTTCAAGGCTGGTTAAATAGTTCTGGACACCAACGGAATATCGTAGGTAGTTATAACCTAACTGGTGTTGGTGTTGCCAGAAATTCAAAAGGAGAGTACTACTTCACGCAAATATTTATCTTGAGGCGATGAAGCTAAAATTTGTCCGATTGTTTGAATCTCAATCAACTTAATTGCTAGGGTACGCGATCGCGTACCCTATTATTTTGGTTCTTCAGTACTTGTTATGCCAAATTATTAGTTATAATTGGTAAAAAGTATGAAAAACTGGATCAAGAATTTACTAAAAGCATTGCGGGGATTGACATATAAAGAATATTTCTTGTTAACTTAAATACAAGCAGAGTATTTTTATGTGAATTTACAGTTATGGCTAGTAAAAGAGATATGAAAATTTTAACAGAACTGATTGATTTAGGCGATGTAGAAGTTATATCACATCGGCTTCACGCTGGGATTGGAATGATTTTACAAACTGAACAAAGAAATCATATAGTACTTGCCCTAGGTGTGACACAAAAAGCCAGAAATTACATCAAAATCATCGATATATTGTGAAAGACTTACCTTGGGGAGAGAAACCAGTATTTTTAGAAGTTAATAGACGACAGTTCAAATGTGAAATATGTAAACAACCATTTAGCGAAGAGCTAGATTTTGTGAGCCAGAAAAGAACTTATACAAAACGACTTGCACATCAGATAATATAAGAAGTTTTCGATTCGGATATTCATAAACAAACTCAAGCTAATTAAACGCTCGGCTTATGGATTTAGAAACTTTGAAAACTTCCGAGTTAGATGCTTATTAAATTGGCATTTCAATTGTTGGTTTAGCATACTATCCCTCTTCTGTCACTTTCCGAGTAGAATGAATAAAGGAATCAAAAGATAAAACTCTACAAGGTAAGGAGAGCAATGAATGTAGAATTACAAATCTTGAAGCATTTGGCTTTCTTATGCCCAGCCAACAGTAGCA
>NZ_JACJQX010000064.1:0-23424 GCF_014696895.1 Chroococcidiopsis sp. [FACHB-1243]
CTTGGGCAGAGGCTGACATATGGCGAGCGTCTTTGAGTTTCATGGCACACTCCAGACTTAGCTACTTTTTTATGTTAACTAATCCCTGCTCTGGTTAGTAATTCGCTTGGCGCAAAGCTCTGTTGCAGATCGGGCAATTACTCCCCTTCAAGATATTTTGGGATTGGGTACGAACTCTCGCATGAATTTTCCTGGTAAAGCAGTAGGAAACTGGGGTTGGAGATATCAACAGTCTAATTTAACGCCTCAGCTGCGCGATCGCCTCAAAAAGATCGCAGAAACTTACGGTCGCACCCCTATTCTTTAAATTTCTGACTACAAACAATGACACATCATAAATTTCCCATCGTAGCTACTTTAATACTTTTTGTGCTAGCCGGATTATTAGCATATTTCACCCCTCTTCCCAATAGAAATGCTTCTAAGGGTATGGTATTTGGCAGGCATTAATTAAATACAGCTACATTCAACGTTAAAAAGAAGTAGCTATATTTATAAAAAATTATCTTTATCAAAAATATGACCTTTCACAAAAAAAATGGACGTTTTCTTATGAAATAATCAATACAAGGCAAAGTCAAAAAAATATGAACTTACTACAAAAATTCAACCATTTTCTCTTAACTTTGTACGGGATAAAATGAAATTGACTTACTAAACACTTGCTCTCAATACAATTATCCAGTCAATAAATAAGCACAAAACAAGGACATCTAACTAACATGATACCCAGATCCCTTGGAGGTAAGAAAATCGCCGTTCTTCTCGAAAGTGAATTCATTCCTGAAGAAATTGAAGCTTATCAGCAGCGCTTTTCGGAACTAAAAGCAACGGTGCATTTAATGTCTAGGCTTTGGGGTCAACCGAGCGTTCGCTTCTTTAGCGATGAAGATACAGGCGCTACACCTCGAACTATAGAAGTAGATATCGATTTTCAAAACGTAGATCTTAACGACTATGCAGCCGTGATCATGACTGCCAATTACACCAGCGTGCGTCTGCGTTTCTTCCAACCACCTGAGGGTCAACCAATCGGTGGCGAACAAGTCCGCACTTCGCCAGCAGTACAATTTTATGCTAAAGCTATGGCGAATCCTAAGATTGTCAAAGGAGCGCTATGTCACGGATTGTGGATATTAACACCAATGCCAGAGTTACTTAAAGAACGACGAGTGATCTGTCATGAGGTTGTGCTTGCAGACATCATGAATGCTGGTGCAATTTACGAACCCTCACCCACAGGAGTAGTTGTAGATGACGATCTAGTTACTGGTCGATCGCGACACGAAGTATATCCATTCATAGACGCTATTACCGAACGAATCCAACAAATTTCCTCAGCAACAAATCTCTTCTCAACCAAAAAAACTGCTACTCCCTTTGCAAGAGCAAGAGCTGCTAGCTGATCGTTTCAAAAACAAATTCACATGCAGGAGATAATTCTATGAGAAAAATACTGACAATTCTGTCAGAGTACGGCTACTGGGGTGAAGAACTAGTAGGTCCTCTGGAAACCTTTGACGCAGCAGGATACCAAGTTGACTTTGCAACTCCGACTGGTAAAAGACCAGTAGCGCTGCCTCCTAGCTTAGATCCTACTTTCGTTGACCCTCCTTTAGGTCGGACAGTTGTATCTGAGGAGATGGCGGAAAAAGTCAAGCGATTAGAAGATCCAAAGAATCCTCGGCTAGATAATCCAATTATCCTTTCAGAATGGTTGCCCGATCGCCCTTATTGGAGTGCTGAAAAATTTCTGCGAGAAATGGAAGCATACAACAACGCGATCGACGAGGTACAGCAGGATCTAGTACAATATGACGCTCTATTGATAGTAGGTGGTAGCGGTCCAATCGTCGATTTGGTAAATAACCATCGAGTTCATGACCTGATTCTCAGTTTTTACAAGCTAGGTAAGCCGATCGCTGCGGAGTGCTATGGCGTAACTTGTCTGGCTTTTGCTCGCGATCTGGTAGAACGCAAGAGTATTATTCGAGGTAAACACGTCACAGGTCACTGTAAAGAGTATGACTACCTAGATGGGACTGGATTTGTTGGCAGCGATCTGAATATGGGTCCACCTCCCTATCCCTTAGAGTATATCCTCAGTGATGCGACAGCTCCAGACGGAGAGTATCACGGTAATTTTGGCAGAGAGATTTCTGTAATTGTGGACTATCCATTTATCACGGGACGGTCTACCGCAGATTCTTACACAACTGGTCAGAAGTTAGTAGAAGTCCTAGAGAAAGGGCTAAGACGGTATGGATGGTAAATCTCAACCAAGCGATTTTTGGCTTTGCAATAACTGCGCGATCGCTACCAGCAAATAGATTATGCCCAGGAAAACGAAAACTATGGCTAACAGAAATGGGCGCTTTGCGATTATAGAACAACTACTTGCAGATGGCATACAATACATGTTCGGCAACCCTGGCACAGTCGAGCAGGGATTTCTGGACGCTTTAAGTCACTACGAGCCTGAATTCAAATATGTCTTTGCCTTGCAAGAGACGATTGCAGTAGGTATGGCTGATGGCTATGCCCGTGCCACCAAAAAACCAACAATTGTGCAACTACACAGTGGTGTTGGATTGGGAAATGGAATTGGCATGATGTACCAAGCGATGCGCGGTCATGCACCACTGGTCGTGCTAGCTGGTGAAGCAGGCATCATGTACGATGCAATGGATGCTCAGATGGCATCTGACCTTGTGAGCATAGCCAAGCCCGTGACTAAATGGGCTACTCGGGTTGTCGATCCTGCTTCTCTTTTACGAGTCTTGCGTCGGGCAATTAAGATTGCTGGTACACCGCCAATGGGTCCTGTCTTCGTTAGTTTGCCAATGGATATTCTTGATGCTCCTAATGAAGAAGAAGCGATCCCAACTTCTTTCCCGATCTCGCGAGTTACGCCCGAACCAGACCAGATCGAACGAGCCGCAAGTATACTAGCTACTGCAACCAAGCCTTTAATTGTGGTAGGTGATGGAGTGGCTTTTTCAGATGCTCAAGCTGAATTAATCCGAGTTGCCGAGCTGCTTGGCGCTCAAGTATGGGGAGCAGATTCATCGGAACCAAACATGAGCGCTACCCATCCTCTATTTGGAGGATTGCTCGGGCATATGTTTGGCGAAGTTAGCCGTCGCATTACCTCTCAAGCAGATGCAGTGTTAATTTGCGGCACTTATGTTTTCCCTGAAGTCTTTCCCGCACTCTCTGGTGCTTTTGCTCCCAATGCAAAAGTGATTCACATTGATTTAAATAGCTATGAGATTGCAAAAAACTTCCCAGTAGATCTCGGACTGATTAGCGATCCGAAAACTACCCTTGCAGCTCTAGGTACAAGCTTAGAATCAATGATGACTCCCGAACAGCAGCAGGAAGCATTTCAAAGATCTATTCGGATAGCTGAAGCTAAAAAGCAGCAATTAACGACTCAGCTTGAGGCTGATAAAGCTGTCTGCGACTCAGTACCTTTGCATCTGTCGCGTTTTGCGCGAGACTTGGCTCAGCATATACCACCAGATACGGTAATTTTCGATGAAGCAATCACTAACTCTGAAGAACTTTGTCGTTACATTCCCCCTACAACTTTGGGATATTATTTTCAAACGCGGGGTGGTTCCCTTGGTGTTGGTATTCCAGGTGCAATTGGTTTAAAGCTTGCTAATCCAGATAAAACGGTTATTGGTTTCACTGGTGACGGTGGCAGTATGTACACCATTCAGGCATTGTGGACTGCTGCACATCACAACATTGATGCTAAATTTGTCATCTGCAACAATCACAGTTATCAAATACTCAAGCTCAATATTATGCAATATTGGCGCGAACGAGGAATTGCAGAACACGATTTTCCAACTTCTTTCACCATAGGCAATCCAGACATCCGTTTTGATGAGTTAGCACGGGCTATGGGAGTTCAGTCTATACGAGTTGAACAGCCTGACGAGATCGAATCAGCCATCCAGAAAGCATTAGCTTACAATGGACCCTTCTTAATTGACTTAGTACTGACCAATGAGGTTGCAAGCTCAAAAATTGGTGTTAAGTGCGGTCAATAGCAAACCAGTATTCCTACTAATCATCGAGAGAAAAAACCATGACATTAAGCAAGATCGCAGCTCTATCTCAAGTTGAAGTACAGCAATTAGCAGCGGATTGGTATTCAAAGTTAGACGTTCACGCACCACTTGAAGAATATATCCCCATGTTAGCTGAGCAAGGCTCAGAAATGTGCTTTCCTGAAGCAACTGTCTACGGCTTTGATGGATTTAAAGATTGGTACGAGCGCGTGATTGGTATTTTTTTCGACGAAGTTCACACCTTAAAAAAAGTTCAAGTGACTCCCAAAGGAGATAAGGCTGATGTCAAAGTGGTGGTGAAATGGGAGGCTAGCGTGTGGAATCCACCAGCAGCGAAAAGCGATCGGATTACTCTAGATGCTTATCAGACCTGGGTAGTGCAGCGATCGCCTCAGACAGGGAAACCAGTCATTGAGACGTATATTGTAGACTCTCTTGATTATTATGAGGGGTCGGCTCGGCTTTAAGGCAAGAATTTTCTACTTCCATCATCAGCATACGCGATCGGTGGAAGTGGAATTTTCAATAGAAGAGTGTCATAAGAGATAATTTCTCGAACTATTTCGTCAATCCAGTTTAACTGCAAATCAAAAGAGGTCAGACAATGGTAACTTCAACAATTTCTCCTGGGCGCAAGTTTTTTAATACTCATCTAGAGACGATCGCAGCCGGAAAAGTTGATGAGATGGTAGATAGAGATTACACGGAAGACGCTGTGTTAATCACCTATTTCAACGGCTTTGCTGACATGCCCGCACCGATTACAATTCAAGGGCGTGAAAACATTAAACAGTTTTTTCATAAATACATGAAAGCGATCGGTCATATCGATCTCAAGTCGCTTGATTTTACTGAGACTGAAGATACTATTTTCTTCCAGGCTAATTTCAATAACGATCTTGGTTCAGTGAATGCTGGAGATGCTTGGATGATGCGCGACGGCAAAATTGCCTATCATTTTGGTTTTTGGATTTGGGCTTAATCTAAGCCACATTTTGTCTCTAAAACTTGCTTGCGTTCTCATCTTTTGCATAAAGGATTGCTATGAAAACACCAATGGAACAACTACTATTGTCTCCGATGAGCAAGCTCTACAAAGAGCATATCGGTTTCATTAAAGCAAAAAATGTTGAAGGATTGCTCGACCAGTACGCCGAAGATCTTTTACTAATTAGTACCCTAACTGAAGATCGCCAGCCGCTCTATATCCGTGGGCGACAGCAGCTCAAGGAATTTTTTGAAAGCCGCATTTTCAGTTTAGAAGATTTGGAAGTCTCGTTGAATCAGTGGGCAGAAACTGAGAACACGCTGATGATGGTAGAAAGTCTCAAAACTCGCAGCACTAGCGGTGAGGTTGGCAATGTTGAATTCTACGACAATTGGTATTTGCAAAATGGTAAGATTGCTATTCACTTTGCTGGAGTCATTCAGTATCCAGATAGCACGTATGCTAATGCAGGAAAGGTCGGAGCAATTCCTGCATCTCCTTTAGGTAAGCTCTATAAAGAGCATATCGGTTTCATTAAAGCCAAGAATGTCGAAGGATTGCTCGACCAGTACGCCGAGGATCTGCTACTAATTAGTACCCTAACTGAAAATCGCCAGCCACTTTACATCCGTGGGCGACAACAGCTCAAGGAGTTTTTTGAAAGCCGCATCTTCAGTTTAGAAGATTTGGAAGTTTCGCTGAACCAGTGGGCAGAGACCGAGAATACGCTGATGATGGTAGAAAGTCTCAAAACTCGCAGCACTAGCGGTGAAGTTGGTGAAATGAGTTTCTACGATAATTGGGTATTGCGCGATGGCAAAATTGCCGTTCACTTTGCTGGTGTCGTTCAATATCCCGATGGATCGTACGCATAAATACGTTCTTGTCCAGCTTTAGTAAGGATCTAAGTTATGGCTTGGCTCAAATTTTCGCAGATGGCAATCAGCTGCCAAGATCCAATTGCAACTGAAAAATTTTACACGAAATATTTCGGCTTCCAACGCGCTCGGGTCGCACCACTTGGCAAGGAACAGATTGTGTTTCTGAAATTGGGTGATATGTATCTTGAGTTGATTCAAGCAAAGGAAGAATCTCCTGCTTACCAGATTCGTAACGATGGACCCGCCTACCCAGGCTGGCGACACCTGGGCTTTCAGGTCGATAATGTCGATGCTAAGCTAGCAGAAATGGGTGAGGATGCCAAAATTTCTCTAGGACCGCTCAACTTTGATGAGTTTATCAGTGGATGGCGATCGGTTTGGATTACCGATCCAAACGGTAACATTATCGAAATTAGTCAAGGATACACCGATCAGGATAATCCGCCGTCTTTAGAGGCGAATCAAGTTGCTTCTATTTACTGAAAATATAAACGCTGGCACATAAGAGCAAGATAGTCAAATCGAAAGATTGTCAACTTGCATCGAAGTTTCGATCCTTGCGTCAGTGTTTTTTAGTCCCTAAGCTGAAAGGCATTCTAACTAAAAGAATTAGAGCTAGCTTTGAGCTACTCAAGAGATGTAGGCATTCTACATGAGCATCAGTCGATCTAGTTAACAGTAAAAGGAGCCACTATGGATTTACAAAATAAAGTAGCAATTGTTACAGGAGCTAGTAGCGGCATTGGAGCGGCGATCGCCAAGAGTTTAGATGCGGCGGGGATGAAGCTGTTGATTACAGCGCGATCGCCAGAAAAACTAGCAGAACTCGCCGCTCAAATGAATAATGAAACGGCGATCGTACCTGGGGAAATAACCAATTCTGAATTGCCACAACACTTAGTTGATGTAGCTTTAGAAAAATTGGGTCGTCTGGATATTGTCATCAACAATGCCGGTGTAATGCATATGATGTCAATTGAGGATGCAGACATCGAAGCTTTGTGTAAAATGATTCGGATTAATTTTGAGGCTGTAGTGCGAATGAGTTACGTAGCACTGCGGCATTTCAAGCAACAGGGTAGTGGCTATATCATCAATATGTCTAGTATCTCTGGGCTGAAAACGACTCCCAAGTTAGCTGTTTATGACGGTACTAAGCACGCCTTAGAAGCTTTTACTGATTCCTTGCGGATGGAGTTGGCTGGTTCTGGTATTGGTGTTGCGACAGTTGAGCCTGGTGCAGTTGCTACTAACCTGTATGACTCTTGGAAATCGCGTGGGATGAAAGGTTATGACGAGCTTGTGCCAAACCCACTTCAGAGCGAGGATGTGGCTCGTTGTGTTCGATTTATTCTAGAGCAACCAGGTAATATTCTGATTCCCAGACTTTTAGCTGTACCAGTAGCTCAGCCAGTATAGGTAGACATTTGCGATCGCACACAAGCAGCAAAGCACAGTTTAAATAATGAGTGCTATTCATGCCAAACAACGCATTATGAGTAGTTATCAGTAGGCGAGAGATATTAGTATTTCTCTCGCCTCTACTTAATTTAAACGAAATTTTTATTTATATTTTTTGCATGATTATAGCTATTCTCAGTTGAATGAGGTGCATAGATCTATCGGAGCGCACAGAGAAAGCGCCCCTACGCATGTATTACACCTACACGGGAAAAGCTACATTGTTGAAAAAATTTTGCGCTCTGCTGTCAATCCGTCATTAATTAAATCTTTTCCAGAAGCCATATAATTTATGTTTTTCTACAAGTCTTTATTAAAAAAACGAGCGGCAAAACAATGATAACTTTTAACTAAATAAAGAGACTTGATTGTATACAAAATAGTTTATAAATTTAAAAACAAAATTACATCTTTCATCGTGAAGGAAAGCAAAATGACAATAGCAAATAGCACATCTCCAGAAATTCTCGCTGAGTTTCCCAAGGTTAGAAAGTTATGGTCCAATGTAGATGTTACAGATTTTGGACCATACTACGAAGCTTTACAAGCACGACTAATCGATCGCATTTGGAATGATGAATCGCTCAAACAAGAAATACTAATCGATCCAAAAGCCGTTTTTGAACGAGAATCAAATATTACATTTCCTGCGAATGTAGAAGTTAGAGTTTTAGAGGAACCTGAGGATACCTTTTACTTTGTGATTCCTGCAACTCCACCAACGGAAGAGCAATGGTACAGATACGAGCAGTTTTCTACCTGGTGGACGCTAATTCACACTTGGTGGACAATGTACTATCGTCTTTGTGGCGCTGAAAAAGCAAGAGCTTATAGAGAGAGCTTGCAAGCACTTTGGATCGTTCGTACCTGGACAAGTGAGGCTTTTCACGAAAAGATTACATCTAATCCAAGAGCTGTGTTTGAAGGAGAAATGGGAATACCTTTTCCTCCAAACCTGAAGATTCAGTCCTTACAAGAAACTGCTAATCTCATTTACTTCATACTACCTAAAAATCCCCAGTTCAATAAGCTAGATGCAAATTCTACTATGGGAGAGTGGTGGCAAGCATCACACGCTTTATGGTGGTGGTTTGTTAATTTGCGTTTCCGGCAGCCAGCAAAGCAGACAGTAATAGGAGTGGTTGGCTAAACGAAAAAGCTACTATAGAACTCATATTTGATTTTTGAAATATACGTAGGGTGCGTTAGCATGATGGCGTAACGCACCATTTATTCGTATAGGAGTGCGTTACGCGGCGCGATAACACTGTACTTAAATTTTTTCACGAATCAAATAGGACTACTATAGTACACTGACAAAAAATATATTGCAGTTTGTAGGAGTATGTCTGAGAAGTAAAAAAACATAAGTTCAGAATCGAAAAAGGACTGGCAAATCAGCTACAAAGTGCTAACTTCTTGCTCTTTCAACCAGTTCTACGCTTAATTCAGAACAGCTATTTTGCTACGTCGATCGCTTCTGCGTCTCATTTTTAGAAAAACACATTTTTAGAAAAACAATTTTATGCAAAATCTTATGCAAACTATCATCAAAGTCAACGGCAAACAGTATACGGCAGATGTTGAGCCACGGTTGCTACTTGTAGATTTTCTCCGCGATATTCTCAATTTAACGGGAACAAAGAGCGGCTGCGACACGGGACAGTGTGGTGCTTGTACAGTGATGCTGAATGGCGTGTCAGTAAAAAGCTGTACAGTCTTGGCAGTTCAAGCCAGTGGAAGTGATGTCATGACGATTGAAGGCGTTGCTCAAAACGGTCAACTTAGTGCATTGCAAGAAGGTTTCTGGAACATGCACGGGCTACAGTGCGGTTACTGCACGCCAGCTATGATTATGTCACTCACGGATTTATTACAAAATAACCCTAAACCTAGCGAAGCAGAAATTCGAGATTGGCTAGATGGTGTCTTTTGCCGTTGTGGTGTCTATCCAAACGCCGTTCGCGCCGTACATTATGCTGTAGAAAAAAATGCTGTAGAAAAAATGCAGATGGAATCTGTAACAGCTAAGCCAGAAACTGTAACGGCTCATGAGTGTTTACCAATTGCGCGAACAGCTAATGTACCCCTAAAGGCAAAAAGTCAATGAGGAACGTTGTTGCTGATATCAAACGCTGGTGGAATCAGGGTGACTCTGTGGCACTAGCAACTGTTGTCTGCACTCAAGGCTCAAGTCCCAGAGAACCTGGAGCTGTTATGGCTGTATCGAGTAGCGGCGAGGTCGCTGGTTCTATTAGTGGTGGGTGCGTTGAAGGAGCAGTCGTTGAGGAAGCACTAGCAGCGATCGCACTGAATCAGCCACGGCTAGTAACATATGGAATGGCTGACGAACTGGGTTTTGTGGTTGGTTTGACCTGTGGCGGCACTATTCAAGTTTTCGTAGAACCCCTGACGCAAAAGTGCTTTGGGAGCGAGCTGTCAATGAATTTTGTCTTTGATGCCATCTGCAAAGCATCAGAGCAGCCCATAGCACTCTGTATGTTAGTTGAGGGGACGAATGTTGGAGCTAAGATGTTAGTGACCGATCGCGGTGCGATCGCTGGTTCTCTTGGCAACGCAGAGCTAGAGCAGGCGGTGTCTCGTGACGCTCAAAGGCTATTAACTCAAGGACTGAAAAACTTGAGCTACTACGGTGCTAACGGGGAATGCGGGCAGGCGGATGTGGCAATTTTTATTGAGTCCTTTGTACCCCAACCGCACTTCATTGCGATCGGGGCTGTTGATTTTGCGCGATCGCTTTGCAAGCTAGGTAAGATCTTAGGCTATCGGATAACCGTATGTGATGCTCGGTCTCGCTTTGCCACACCAGCACGCTTTCCTGAAGCTGACGAGATCGTGGTGAACTCGCCCGGTCAGTATCTCCAAAGCATCCAGATAGACGCTCGTACCATTATTACCGTACTCACTCACGATCCTAAGTTTGATGTTCCTGCGCTCATAGCCGCAGTACAAACACCAGCAGCTTACATTGGCGCGATGGGAAGCCGCAAAGCCACCGCAGATCGAGTTCGTCGTCTTAAGGAAGCTGGACTCACTGAAACTGAATTGGCTCGGATTTGCGCCCCAATTGGGCTAGACATTGGTGCTAACTCTCTAGAAGAGACAGCTGTGTCAATTATGGCTGAAGTTATCGCGCTTAAGAGTGGACGTAGCGGCTGTAGGCTTTCTCAGACCCAACAAAAATCAATTCACGTCAAGTAAGCACATGGGACAGGTTGCTATTGCTATCCTTGCTGCTGGTAGAGGTTCTCGGTTTGGAGGGGATTCTCCTAAAGCTTTAGCAATGTTTAGGGGGCGATCGCTAGTTTCCTATGCTCTTAAGGCTGCTGGTGATAGCGGTCTTGCCCCAATTTTACTTGTCGTCGGTTACAATTCCCTGCAAGTAGCCGCCGCAGCCTTACCAGGAGTGAGTATAGTACATAACCTACAATGGCAAAGTGGAATTGCTTCAAGTCTAAAACAAGCTCTGTGGATGTTAGAGCCGAATAAATCTATTGATGCTCTCTGTATTGGACTTGCCGACCAACCATTCGTGACGGCTGCTTGTTATCGTCGTCTCGTATCTGCATACCATGAAGGAGCTTCTTTTGTTGTAGCTACCTATGAAGGATCTCGGCGCAACCCCGTCCTCCTTGCTCGTTCGTTATGGTTTGATGCCATGAAACTTGAGGGGGATGAAGGAGCCAGACAGTTGATGCGAGTTTACCCAGTTGTGGAAGTCAGTTGCGATCGCATCGGCAATCCACATGATATCGATACTAAGGACGACCTCCAGCAATTGGAAACTGAAGTGGTTTCCAAGCACCGGACAGAGGGTTAAGCTCTGAACGATGCAAACAATGATACTAACCTAGAGTATAGAGGCGTGCTTCAGCACGAGTAAAGTGCTTTCCTAGTTTTTGCCCAAAAAGCTTTCAGCACACTACTCTGTTGGGAGAGTGCTTTTAATACCACACCTGCTGCAAACGACTTACGACCTCACACATAGCAAAATAATTTCGCATTTAAAAATGTCCCTACTGAGAGGGATGGTTAGGGTTCATTAAGACAAAATATTTTACCTAAAAAGAATATAATATCTGCTCAGCACCGATTTTTGTAACACAACCCCGGAATTAAACCCATATCAATAATGTCTGATTTTGTTCCAAGTTTTTCACTTTTTTAGCTCTAAGCTAAGGTATCAAATTCAACATTCAAGTAACTGTAGTGACTATTGAGACAAAGAGACTTACAAGCAGAACAGCTTTCAAGCCACAGCTTAGTTTTCAGAGACTGTACTTACTACTTGGTTGGCTCTCTGAGCTTCTGGTAGTACGATGGCACAAACTAAAAGTAAGTAACCAAAATGCTACCTCAAGTAAAAAATGATTCCAAATCATTAATTCAGTTTCATAAATCTTTATGAGAACGGTAATGCAATTAAGTCAAGCAATAGGTCTACTACACATGTTTTCAACAATAGTAATTCTAGAACTTACTACGTATTCAGAAAGGAATTAGAGATGGTTAAGATCGCTTCTCCAGCCGCTAATTTAGATCTTCGCGCACCTATCTTTACAACCTTAAGTAAGGGAATTGGTGTAGATTGGGTGCAGCGCATCATACTAGTTTTAGTGGATTACATACTTTTATCTTTGGCATGGCATACCACCCAGACTCTTTGCACTCCTCTAGATTTTCCCTGGAAGTTAAATAACTTACTTTTACCGATTCCGATTGCTCATATTGGGATAATGGTAGCACGAGGACTATATAACTCTAATGAAGAATACTGTAAATATTCAAGCTCAATCGAAGCACTAACTTTATCGCATCTTTTGCTACTATCGATTGTCTTTTCCTATCAATCACATCATTTTATTCCTTGGTCTACTTTCTTTTGGGCTTGGTTACTCAGCGTATTGTTCTCTTTAGCTGGACGACTGTGCGCAAACTTTACTACTAACAAGCTACGCCAACAAGGTAGAATCTGTAATCCAATTTTCATTATTGGTTTTCCTACAGATATTGAAAAAGCTACCCAGTTACTAGTACAAGAAAACCATTACAGAATTATAGGATATTTGCCAATTTACGCATTAGAGAAATATGGTATAGACAAAGTAATTGATGAAATTACTAGTTCAGGAGCAGCTGAAGTATTTGTCTGTTCTTGGCACAAAATAGAGCAACGAATGTTTCTTTATTGGAGATTGCGTAATCATGGCATAACACTCAATATTTTGCCACTTAGTTTAGAAGAAATTGTAGAGGAGAAAATGGGAGCATTTTTATCACTAAAAAGCGGCATACCCTTCTTCAAACTTTCTCCGCCATTAATTGCAGGATTAGATTTTCAGATCAAGCGCTGTTTTGACTTTTGCCTAGCCGTTCTAATTATCTTATTTTTATCACCTCTATATCTAGCGATCGCGCTTTTAATTAAACTAGATTCTCCCGGTTCTATATTTTATCAACAGACTCGCGTAGGTTTGCATGGTAAACACTTCAATGTTTGGAAATTTAGGACAATGATTAATAATGCAGACAAGCTTCAAAAGGAATTGGAAAACTTCAATGAAATGAAGGACGGTATATTATTTAAGATTAAAAATGACCCTCGCCTTACAAAAGTTGGACGTATTTTAAGACGTTATAGTTTAGATGAACTGCCCCAAGTATTCAACGTAATTTGTGGTGAGATGAGTTTAGTTGGTCCTCGCCCGCTACCGCTCAGGGACATTGAACAACTTTCGGAAACTCAATTAATTCGCCATGAAGTTTTACCAGGAATAACTGGTCTTTGGCAAACATCCGGTCGTTCGGAAATTACTAACTTTAAAGATGTTCTGCTTTTGGATATTTTCTACATAGAAAACTGGTCTTTGTGGTTGGATTTACAGATTTTGCTAAAAACTATTGTGACTGTAGCTCAGAAAACAGGAGCTTACTGAAAAATACTTATCGCTCGTGCATTAAAAAGATCTTATGGAATCTCAAGAACATCTTAATTTAGATTTGCAAAAGTATTGGGAGAGCCTAAAACGCAATTGGTTACCTGCTGTAGCTACTTTTGGATTAGTTTCTGTCCTTGCAACCTTAGTAGCATGTTTGCAACAACCTGAATACGAAGCTCAAGGAAAACTCCTATTAAAAGCTAGCCGTACTCCTTCTTTAACAGGAGTAGGTCAACAATTAGGAGAATTAGATCCTCCTCTAACAGCAAAGAGCAGTCCTCTCAATACAGAAATAGAGATTATTCGTTCTATTCCTCTGGTGCAACAGACGATTAGCACCCTTAATTTAAAAGACCAAAATGGCGCTCTTCTAGACCCACAAACAATTATCAAACAACAGCTCGATGTAAAAAATATTGGTGCAACAGATGTGTTAGTAATTTCTTATAAAAGTCATGATTCTACGCAAGCTGCGGTAGTAGTCAACAAACTCATGAACCTTTACATCACTAGAAATTTACTTGCTAATCGTACTGAAGCTGTTACGGCGAATAAATTTATTGCCAAGCAATTACCCATAGCTGAAGCTAGTGTCCGTCAGGTAGAAGCAGCTTTGCGCCAATTTAAGGAAAAAAATCAAGTCGTAGCTTTGGATGAGGAAGCTAAATCGGCAGTCAAAATTATTGAGGAGTTAGAAAACAAAATCAAACAAACTGAAGCTGACTTTGCTGATGCTACTACTCGGTCAGTAAATCTTCAACAGAAAGTAGGTATGACTTCAAAGGATGCCTTAGCTATAAACTCTCTCAATCAGTCTTTAGGGGTGCAAAAAGTTCTGCAAGAATTACAACAAGTAGAAAGCCAAATAGTAGTTCAACAAAATCGCTTCTCAGATAATAATCCTACGATTATCAGTCTAAAGCATCAAAGAGATAGTCTCAATTCATTATTGCACGATCGCGTTCAACAAGCACTTGGAACTCATACGCAAATATCTAATCGGAGTTTACAAATTGGAGAAAGTCAACAAAAACTGATTGAAGATTTTGCTGCTACGGAGGGAACGCGCTTGGCTATACATAGTCGTTTGACTTCACTATCTAAAGCTCAATCTAGCTTTAAAAAACGACTCACGACTCTACCCAAATTAGAACAGGAACAGCGAGAGCTGCAGCGAAAACTAGCAGCAGCTCAGTCTACTTATCAAACCTTGTTGCAGAAATTTCAAGAAGTGCGGTTGGCAGAAAACCAAAACACAGGTAATGCTACTATAATTGAAAACGCCTTAGTTCCTACAAAAGCTTCTATTCGCAAACCAGCCTCGATCGCCATTTTAGGAATTTTATCAGGAATTTTTCTTTCTACAATCGCCGTTCTAATTTTAGAAATAACGGACAAATCTATTAAATCACTTCAAGAAGTCAAAAAAATTTTTGGCTACGCAGTAGTAGGTAATATTCCTCAGTTTGGGAGAAAAATTAATAGTTATCATCAGGATGAACAGCAAAATATTCCACCAGTTTTTGTAAGGGAAATGCCTGATTCTCCTATTAGTGAGGCATTCAATATCCTTCAGGCTAATCTAAAATTTTTTCATCTATTATATCCAGTAGATAGTACCTCGATTCAAGACACTCATGCAAGAAGAAAAATTAAGCCATCTCTCAGTTTCAGAACTTTTGTCAGTAGTTTAAAAAATTCCAATAAAGCATTCAAAACAATTGTGGTGACAAGCTCTATCTCTAAAGAAGGTAAGTCTACAATTTCAGCTAATTTAGCCGCAACTATGGCAGAAATAGGACGTAAAGTTCTGCTAGTAGATGCAAATATGCACCATCCAATACAGCACCAAATTTGGAGATTGTCTAATACATCTGGTTTAAGCAATATTCTAAGCGGTCAAGCTGGATTTGAGGTCATAGAAAAGTCTGATGTGGCTAATTTAGATATTTTGACCGCTGGAGCCATACCTCCTAAACCTATAGCTCTGCTAGACTCCCCACGAATGGCTTTATTAATTGATTATTTTGCTGCTCGTTACGACTTTGTAATTATCGATGCGCCTGCTTTCAGCCATGCGGCTGATGCTCTCACTTTGAGTCATATGAGTGATGGCGTTTTATTTGTAGCACGACCTAGATTACTTAACTACGTCAGTGCTGATGCTGCTAAGGAGTTGTTAGAGCGCTCTGTTCAAAAACCTCTAGGTTTGGTCGTTAATAGCTGGAGCAAAGAAGAAAAACTTAACACTGCTTCAGTATCTTTCAGAAAAATGAATTTAAAAAATAATAACGTATCTTCTAAAAAAGTTTCTTTTAAATCTAATAGCTACACTCATAATTCTACTTGAGAATTTGAAAGTTTCTGCAAGACTAGGCACTCGATCGCAAAAATCATTGCTAACTAGTAAAACAAGCAAAACTGTTAAACCTTAGAAAAAAGTTGAGGAACGTATGAAAAAAGTTTTAGGAATATTGGGGGGAATGGGTCCTCTTGCGTCTGCGGAGTTTTTAAAAACAATCTATGAGTTTAATCTTGCTGATAGAGAACAAGAAATGCCTGTATGTTTTCTTTACTCCGATCCGACAATTCCCGATCGCACAGAAGCGATCGCTAATGGCTTAGATGATTTATTACTTAACGATCTAATTACAGTTCTAGAAACACTTTACTTATTGGGTGTTGATAAGATTGTCATCCCTTGTATAACTATACATTATTTTCTTCCCAAGGTTCCATTAATTTTGAGAGAGAAGATCGTGTCTTTGGTCGATTTAATTCTAGAAGAAGTCTTAAATAGGCAAGAACATCAACTTTTACTCTGTACGCAAGGAACGCTAAATGCATGTATTTTTCAACAACATAGATTGTGGAAATGGGCTGAACCATACATAATTGTTCCGCAAGCAGAGCATAAACAGATTCACAATCTGATTTATCAAATAAAAAAAGAAGGTATTCAGAAATCAGCTCTGGCTTTCCTCAACACATTACTAAATAAATATGAAGTAAATTCTTTTATTGCCGGATGCACGGAATTTCACTTGCTTGCGAAGTACCTTATCCAACATAATGCCCGATATTATCGCGTCGTAGATCCGCTCTTAATTATAGCAACAAACTTAAGAAAATTCATCGATTTACAATCACACGATACAGATTTTATAACTATCGATTCGAGAAGGCGATCGCCTATTTATTCCTTCAATAAACATTAACCAAAACCAGTTTTTATTGGACGGTCAATATGTCACAAATACATAAATCACAGGGTAAGTATGTGAAGATAGTTTTTGCTCTACTACGCTTGTTTGGGTTCAAATCAATCCCAGCGATCGCCAAAATACTACAAACATACATACCTTTCCCCTTACTTCATTTATATAGAACGTACAAGTATAATCTTTCTACCGTAATAGATCGGCAGCTATCAAATCTTTTCCGAAATCAAGTAGCAACAACTAAAAAGTTAATTGCTAATAGAAAAACAATCTTGTTCTACCCAGAGTTTCCTACTTCTGGGGCAATTTACTATATCTGCCTCTTTCTAGGTTATAACGTCACTAATAACCCCGAAGCAGCTTTCGATCTATGCATTAAGTGGGAAGATGCAACTTTTTCCCCAAAGGATTACGTACTATTTCGATTATCAGTTCAAAATCCAATTCTTAGCATTGTCAATATAAACTGCGAAAATATTAGCAAATCATATGTAGATCGAGTATTTCACACTGTGTTTGGTTACAGCGTCACTGTAGATCCGCTGACATATACCGGACAATGCGTGATGAAATCCGATCTAAACGGTCAGCACGACGGCAAGATAATTTCTTGTCCGATTGACGCAGTAGAACCAGGTATTGTTTATAACAAACTCATCAATAATGAAGTAGAAGACGGCAAGGTACTACTACTAAGAGTTCCGGTATTTAAATATATAATTCCCTTTGTTTATTTAAAATACTTCCCAGTCGAACATCGCTTTGGTAGATCTTTTGCTCACCTAATTTCGGTACGGTTAGCGGAGGCTCAAGACGTTTTTTCTGAAGTAGAAATTAGTAAAATCTTATGTTTTTGCCAAAAATTAGGACTAGATTACGGCGAATTAGACATACTCAGAGATAGAAGCGATCGACGATTGTACATTGTTGATGCTAACAATACTCCCTCTGCCACTATGATTTACAATCCTCTCGATCTACCTCTCGATAAGCAGAAATGTTTTCTGTCTCCCAGCGATCGCCTAATTGCTCTGCAAAAGTTAGCTAAAGCCTTTAAAACAGCACTGTTAAATCCATCAAAATCGTAACTAGGGTATCCTATGATGGACATCCGCCAAAAAGTAGTCAAAGGTGTAGTTTGGTCTGTGATTCAGCACTGGGGTAGTCAGACAATCTCCTTTGCTGTGTTTTCTCTACTAGCTCGCTTACTTAAACCAGAAGAATTTGGTCTGGTTGCTTTAGCTAGCGTTTTTATTGCTTTGATGGAAATCTTTCTCGACCAAGGATTATCTCAGGCGATCGTTCAACGCCAGCAATTAGAGCCAGAGCATCTAGATTCTGCTTTTTGGGCAAACTTGACAGTTGGTATATTACTAACTATATGCAGCATCATTTTTGCTAAACCAATTGCTAATTTATTCAACCGTCAACAACTAGCACCAATCTTGCAATGGCTGTCGCTGAGTTTTTTGTTGAACTCCTTCAGTTGCGTACAGCAAGCAATTTTTCATCGCGAATTGGCTTTTAAGTTTGTCGCAGCGCGATCGCTCTTGGCAACTCTAGGCGCTGGTACAATCGGCATTACTATGGCGGTTGGTGGCTTCGGTGTTTGGAGTCTTGTCGGTCAAAAGTTAGCGGGTGCTTTAGTAGGAGCTGTGGTTTTATGGAGTGCTAGTGACTGGCGACCAAGATTTTGTATTTCTGTAAAACACTTCCAGGAATTATTTGCTTTTGGTATTAATGCGATCGGATTAAACGCAATCAATTTCTTTAATCGCCGCACTGACGATTTTTTAATTGGATATTTTCTCGGTCCTGTAGCACTAGGATATTACACCATTGCCTATCGAGTGTTATTGGTCATGACGCAATTACTAATTACCGTCACTAACCAAGTTGCATTACCTACTTTTTCTAAACTGCAAGCAGAACCCGAACGATTGCAACGTGCGTTCTACACTGTGACGCAACTAACAAGTCTCGTCGCTTTTCCAACCTTTATCGGTATGGCTGTGTTAGCGCCTGAAGTCGTACAGATATTATTTGGCAGTCAGTGGCGATCGAGTATTCCAATTATGCAAGTATTAGCATTTGTTGGCATTCTCCACTCAATGCTTAACTTCAATTCTACTGTGATGATGGCTAAAGGGAAACCAGCTTGGAAATTGGGAATAAACTGTCTAACTGCTGTAGTTAATATTCTAGGTTTTGTACTAGTAATTCGTTGGGGAGTTGTAGCTGTTGCGTTAGCTTATGTTATTGGTAGCTACTTGACTTTTCCAATTTCTATATACGTAGTTCGTCAATTAATTTCTCTACAATCGATCGCCTATCTACGTCAATATGCGATCGCGATCGCGGCAACCTCGGTTATGGTAAGTGCTATTTTGGCAGCCAAATATTTTTTGCATGGTTTGCTCTTTCTACCAGTCTCACTAGCAATCTATACGCTAATCGGTGCTATTTTTTATGCCTTAACAATTTTCATACTCGCTCCAAAGTTATTTGGAGACATTCTGAGTTTCATGCGTTAACTGATTCGATATGACAGAGAAGGTAATGAGATATGAACGATCGACCTTTAGTTAGTATAATTATCAATAATTGTAACTATGGTTGTTACGTTGGCAAAGCAATTGAAAGTGCTTTAAATCAGACTTATTCTCATCTGGAAGTTATTGTAGTTGATGATGGTTCTATCGATGATTCTCGCGAAGTCATCGCTCGTTATCAAGATCGAGTCATTCCAGTTTTGAAAGAAAATGAGGGTCAGTCGTCAGCATTGAACGTCGGATTTACCGTAGCTAAAGGTGATATTATTTGTTTCCTTGATGCCGACGATCTGGCTCTATTAGAAAAAGTTTCAGAAGTTGTCAATGTATTTAAAAATAACCCAGATATCGGTTGGTGTTTTCATAACCTTAAGGTAATGGATATGAAAACGGGTAAGTTGCTAAAACGAATATGCCGTGACAATGTATATGTAACTATCACAGAGGAAACAAAGCAAGAGCGATCGCAAAAATGCGATTTTAGAGCATCAATGCTCGAACGAGGAAAAATAGATTTTATTATACCTCCGACCTCTGGCTTGTGCTTTACACGTTCTCTGCTCAAGCAAATTTTTCCCTTGCCTCAGTATAAAGCTCATAAAACCTCAGCTGACCGCTGCTTGAAATTTTCGGCAATCGCCTTAAGTCCAGGTTTTTTCTTAGATAAAGAGCTAACTATTCAAAGAGTACACGATTGTAACGCTTACACTGCTAGGAGCGATCGACAACAATATATGGCAAGATCGATTTTAATTATGGCTAACTGGATGAGAGTTAGATTTCCTGAATTAGTAAACTTTACTAATAAATCTTTCGCCAAAGGACTTAGCATTTACTGGCGCACTGGCGGAGTGGAAGCATCAGCTCAAGAACTTGTCAAAAAATATCTGCTTTCTATTTCAATTCTAGAAAGACTAGAGATTAACATAAGAGCGGTTTACTATAGTATAAAAAGTCTAAAAATTTAAAAGCGATAATGATTTATGTATTTATTATTGCAGAAGATACGTAGCTGTCCCCGAATTTCTTAAAAAGGAGGCATGAGTTTCTCCTTTTGTCAGAGGGTTAGAGAGGACGAAATTTGAGTTTTTAATTAAGTGAATTTCTGATATTTTAAACTGTAATTTTGCTAGAAATAAATATCAATCGCAGTTAGTGAAATAAAAAATGAGGTTACAAATTGCCATTCAGAAAAACTTATTTGAAAAAGGATTTGTAGTTTTAGCCCTACTACTTTTCTCAGATGCTTTAATTTCGCTTTTCCGCCGTCAAGAAGGATTTGTACTTGATGCAACTGAAGGCGATCCAGTCATGCAAATTTTTTTATTTGGGGTCTATGCAGTCACCTTCTTCCTCATTCTGCTGCGGTGGAAAAGTGTTATGCAACTCGTACTCAAGGAAAAGCTATTAATCCTGCTAGTCACGATCGCGCTTTTCTCTGTGCTTTGGTCTGTTGCACCAATAGTCACTCTCCGCCGTAGTGTAGCACTCGTCATGACAACTTTATTTGGGGTGTACTTAGCGACGCGCTACAGTTTAAAACAGCAATTGCAGTTGCTCGCGTGGACTCTAGGTATAGCAATAGTACTCAGTTTTCTGTTTGCGATCGCCCTGCCAGCTTACGGAGTTCACCAGGAAGGGGGACACATCGGCGCTTGGCGAGGAATCTTCGTGCACAAAAATGCTTTGGGTCGAGCTATGGGTTTAAGCGTGGTGTTATTCTCGCTTTTTGCTCTTTATAGCTACAGATATCGATGGATTGCATGGACTGGTTTTGCACTTTCAGTTGCCTTAATGCTGCTGTCAACGTCAGCAACACCCCTTTTGTCTTCCCTAATTGTTCTCGCTCTATTGCCACTCTACAGCCTGTGGCGATGGCGCAATCCTCTATTCATGCATTGTGTTGTCATGACAGTGACGCTTGGTGCAGCTATGGTTCTATGGCTTTTGAATCAAATGGAAGCAATTCTCGCTGCTACCGGACGGGATTTAACTTTTACCGGACGCACGGAATTGTGGTCTGTTTTGCTGCAAGCAATCCAAAAATATCCCTGGTTGGGTTATGGGTACAGTGCCTTCTGGCTGGGTTGGCAGGGCGAATCTGGAAGGGTATGGAACGTATTGATTTGGGAACCTACATACGCTCACAATGGTTATTTACAATTAGGACTCGATTTAGGCTTACTAGGTATTGCAGTATTTGTCTTGGGATTCTCGATTTACTTTGGGCGATCGCTAATCTGGGCGCGTACTAACCAAACTGCCACAGGAATGTTTCCATTAGCATTTTTGACATTCTTGTTGCCGTATAACATGACCGACAGCATTATCTTGCAGCAAAACAATATTTTTTGGATTTTTTATGTTTCAACGGTTTTCTCAATGACGATTCAGCCTCAGCCAGCTAAACCGCCTGCAACTCGGAAATTTTCAGCATAGGAAAACAATCAAATATGCTTCACAAACCTGTTGTCCTAATTTATCGAAATAATCTCCTGCCTGCCTCAGAAACCTTTGTGCAAAAACAAGCAGAAGCCTTACGGGATTTCATTCCTTATTATGTAGGCTCTCGTCTCGTACAAGGCTTGCAACTTCCTCAAGAGCGCCGGATCGCCATCAATCAAGGTGGATTATTAGGCTTGACAAATGAGCTGTCTTATAAGTTATGGGGGAAAACATCTGTCGATTTTGTGCGATCTTTACAGCGACTTCATCCCGCACTGATTCACGCTCATTTTGCCCCAGATGGGGCGATCGCTTTGCCACTAGCGCAATGTTTACAAGTCCCGCTCGTAGTTACGTTCCACGGTTATGACGCTACTATGCACGATAAGTATGCAAAAGCCTCCTTCTGGAGTCACCGCGTTTATCTGCGTCGTCGAGAGGTACTAAAGCAGAAGGCACGGCTATTTATTGCGGTTTCTGAGTCTATTAAGCAGAAGTTACTAGAGCAGGATTTTCCGTCAAATAAAGTAGTCGTGCATCATATTGGTGTCGATACAGAAACTTTTCAACCCGATCCATCCGTGCAACGTCGTCCAATCGTGCTGTTTGTAGGACGGCTAGCTGAGAAGAAAGGGTGTAAATATCTAATTCAAGCTATGAACCAAGTACAAGCAGTAATGCCAGAAGTGGAGCTGGTGATAATTGGTGATGGACCGTTAAGGGTTGATTTAGAAAACATGGCAGCGATAAAACTACGTCGCTACCGTTTTCTCGGAACGCAACCGCCACAAGTCGTAAAAAACTGGATGAATCAGGCGCTTTTGCTGGCTGCACCAAGTGTAACGGCTGCTACAGGAGATTCAGAGGGGCTTCCTATTGTTCTCATCGAAGCTCAAGCAATGGGTTTGCCAGTTGTCAGTTCGATGCATTCTGGTATCCCTGATGCTATATTACACGGTCAGACAGGCTTCCTGGCTAGAGAAAGAGACTGGAGGACACTAGCTGAATATATTTTGCTCTTACTTAACGACCGAACCTTATGGCAGCAACTTAGCCAAAACGGTCAAGAACGAGTCCGCACCCGATTTAATCTTCGCAGTCAAACTAGTATTCTGGAAGATATTTACTACACTACTTTGCGACCCAAGGTAAGCACACAAATAGTTCACAATTCAATCTTGCAATCCTAACTTTTCCCAATTTCTTACCTTTTTGTTCCTAGTTTGACACTTTTGTTGTTGTAAATTAAACATCAAGGTTGAAGATAACAGCTTCTGAGATTTACTATCAGGTTTGCCAGTTTATTTTCACCGAAAAACATCGAGTTGGATGTAACACTCTTCCCACCATGTAGTAGGGTGGGCATTGCCCACCTTTCCCTAAAGCTTAAATTGCTAAACACCAGTATTAACTATCTATAGCAATCCGATCGAACTGTACAACACGCAAAATGAATGTCATTACTCGTTTGTTATTTCGTAATGACAACTTACGACTTACAACTTCCAAATCTTATGCATCGATCGCAAGTGCTACAGATAAAAAGGAGTGAAAATGATGATGAAGCTTGTCAATCTAAAAGAACTAGTTTGTTTTTGGTTGGATGGAATTGAGATTCGTGACTCTAAAAAAGCCCATTTATTGTGTAAAGCAATTCCATCCAGTTGTCCGTTTGAGCGCGAAATCAAGTTCTTCAATCGCATCCTAGTTCATATTCCGCCCCTATGCAAGTTACTAACCAGAGCAGGGATTAGTTAACATAAAAAAGTAGCTAAGTCTGGAGTGTGCCATGAAACTCAAAGACGCTCGCCATATGTCAGCCTCTGCCCAA
>NZ_JACJQX010000065.1:0-22474 GCF_014696895.1 Chroococcidiopsis sp. [FACHB-1243]
TGGGGTTTGTCATGACCACACAAAGGACACTTCATCAGACTACTCAAAATCGACTACACCTTGTTTAGTCTAGCAACCCCACACTTCCTCACTGCACGACCGAATTTCTAGCTGATTAGTAGTGGAAAAGTATATGTGCTTTTTATTACATTTTTTTTGGTGATATTTGCTGAGCGGACATACACTACAGTTCTTTGTTGTGGTGGACGTATGTGCGTAACACATCATTAATAAGCGTTTGATAGCCTTTATCCTTGGCGTGTTGCTTGAACCACTGAAGCACATTTGTATCAATCCTAATACTAATTGCTTCGGTTCTTGGTTTTCTCTCTACCAGTTTTGCATTCTTGAAGAAGTCCTCATCCAGCTCTGAAATATCAGAGAAATCAATGTCGTCATCAGACATTGCTTCAATCTCTTTTGCTCGTTGCTCGCTCATACGAGGAATTTCGTCTCTATGTTTGCGTACAGTAGTCATAGTAAAGCTTCTTTTCTTGTTTGGTTGCTCGTCGTGCTGAAATAATTCTGATAGCTGCCTCTCGCTCGGTATAAACAACTGTAAAAACCACAAAATACTGGTTTCTTCCAATCCCGATGTACCTTGTTTCTCCGTAGTCGGCACGACTATCAACTGTCTCGTACGTTGGGTAGTCAAAGATTTCGGTGGCTTCTTCAAAACTAATGCTGTGCTTTGCAACATTCGCTTGATTTTTCTGGTCGTCCCATTCAAATTCCATAAATTTGTATATACCGTAAAGTATACACAAGTTCAATGGCTGAGTCCATTCTCCCGAATCTTGTTCTTTAGGGGCAAGAGGAGCAGCGTCCATTGGTAAAAGCGCCGGAACCGTTTAAATCAGTCGGGCAAGCTCAGAAATTTTTAGCAGCGGCGGAGTTGATCTATCAACATTCTCAGCCCAAAAGACATAATCTCCCTAGTTGTGTGACTAGGGAGATTATGAAGTTAAAAATAGATGAATGGAAGAGGATTACTGGAGTTAGCATCACTAAATAAGGAAATAGCTCAGTATGAAGCCAAAAATACTACCTTTTAACTTTTGAGCTAAATTAAGTTGACAATACCTGGCAGTCAGATCAGGGTCTCAATCTGCAACTGACTGTCTAACAATCTTATTTTAGCCCAGTTAACTGGGCTTGTAAAGCGTTTTAGCCAGTTAACTGGGCTAATGTTACAATTAGCTCGTAGAGGTTATGTTTAAAGATATGCGGGCTGACTATCAGACGAGGTTTAGAAGCACTGACAATGCTTCCGACTTAGCTAAGCAAGCTACTGGCGTAAAACTTCCCAAGGAAATTGATGCTGTTATTAGGGCGCTGCCAGTAGCAGAGCGTAGTGCTTGGTTACGCAGAGTAATTTCGGAGGCAGCAGAGAAAGAGTTATTAAATAAATCCGCATGAATGATAACTCCGAAATCCTCTTCCAACTAGTAGTCAAGAAAGACAGCGACAAGTATACAGCAAGCACTCTTTCTGGTAGCTACAGCGTCACATCTAGTTCTCCCATTGATGCTGTGATGAACTGAGACCTTCAGGTATGCGATTGTTAGATTGCGAATTATCGGGTGAGGCAGTGGTTTGAAGTTGCTGCCGGCTCGTTGAGGAACGAAGTTGCTAAACATGGGTAGCTGTAACGACAATTTGTAGCTACAATAGGAAATTGTAACTGTCGTTCGCTCATGAAATACGAATGGGATGAAGCAAAACGTCTTGCCAAGATTGGCAAGCACGGCATTGATTTTCTTGACATCCCAGATGTATTCGATGGAGATATTTTAACAGTTGAGGATGACCGTTACAGTTATGGGGAACAGCGTTTTATCACACTCGGTTTGTTGCAAGGGCGAGTCATTGCTGTTGTTCATACCGAGCGCCAGGATTGTATCCGAATTATTTCTGCTAGAAAAGCGACGAAATATGAACGACGAATCTACTTCGAGCAACTCTCAAACTGATTGGCAGCGACTGGATGCGATGAGCGATGAAGAGATCGATCTATCAGATTGTCCAGAAATTACGCCAGAAATGTTTGCTAAGGCAGTAGTGCGACGGGGTTTACCTACTGTCAAAACCAAAACTCAGGTGACACTGCGCCTTGATAGCGATGTCCTAGATTGGTTTAAGTCTCAAGGGCGAGGCTATCAAACGCAGATCAATCAATTGCTGCGAGCTTATATGGAAGCGCATCAATCGTAAGCTTTGTTTACCTGCTTTGAAGCCCAGGAGTGATTGCGGCGGGAGCGCAGTTCAAATGCTAACACTCATACGCTTCCGAATGGGTGGTGCTGGGTTGCCCACCTATTGCTTGAGCGATTCTCTACCCCATCGAGCAGAAAATGCATTAAGCCATGCGCTCTCCACAAATCTCTAACTTTCATTCTGCGCTTGCGCATTCATCTAGCTTGCTTTTCCTCAACTGGGCAGTGGCAGGCAAGAAGAACGAGGCAGCATTTCCAGACAGATGCAACCGATTGGTATTGTCAACTTGAGCCGGAAGCAGGATACTTGTAATGCTTCCACTCGGTTCGCGACTCCTGGCTCATGTACTCCCGTTACCGATTCCCCCGTGAAATCATCAGTTACTGTGTCTGGCTGTACTACACCTTCCCATTAAGCTACCGGGACATAGAGAAAATGATGCTGTACCGTGGGATTGAGGTAACATACGAGTCGATTCGGGAATGGTGTGAGAAATTTGGGCAGCAATACGCTAATTAGGTGCGCCGCAAACGCCGATATCTAACCGATAAATGGCATCTCGATGAGGTTGTTGTCACAATCAAAGGAAAGCAATATTACCTGTGGCGAGTAGTGGATTGTGAAGGTAAGGTGCTCGACATCTTGATGCAACGCCAGCGAGATACAAAGGCAGCCAAGCGATTCTTCCGTAAGCTCCTCAAGCAGCAAGGCTTTGTTCCACGAACGATCGTGACGGACAAACTCAAAAGCTACAAAGCTGCTAGAAACCAGATGCTCAAAAGTGTAGAGCACCGCCAGCATAAAGGATTAAACAACCTTTGCGAGAACTCCCACCAACCGACACGAGTGCGAGAGCGACGGATGCGGAAATTCAAATCCCCAGGGCAAGCTCAACGCTTTCTCTCCGCCTTTGGGCTAATTCGAGACCACTTTCACCCCCAACAACATCAGCTCACTGCACCACGATACCGAGAATAACTGCGCCAACGATTTGAGGATTGGCGAGAAGCCGCTTGTCTGAAACCTGCTGCTTAAAATTAGCCAAGCTGGCGACTCAGAATCATCGTGCCGATTTTTGATTTATTCCGTTAAGTTGACAATACCAACGGCATTTACTAGCCGAGCTGCATGAAGTAGGGAAGCAAAAAACCCAGAGAATCGAGCGCAAGCATCTGAGGCTAAGAACACGCATTAAGCGATTAATGCGCAAGACAATTTGCTTTTCCAAAACTGAGAAGATGCATGATTTGGTAATTGGATTGTTTATCAATCGCTACGAGTTTGGGTTATCAATTTAGTAGCAAATAACAAATCTAAAACACTACCGTAAAAATAACTTAATCTACTATTTTTTTTTTCGACTCAAACACTCTACTGATTAAAATAGCTGAACTTTACTTTATCGACGAGTTTTGAGTTACATGAGAACATTAAGAACGTAGCACGAGATAATTCAGCCAGCATTGCTAAAAATGACTCACGACAATTGCAAAATTCACGTATATAGTATTTGTCATGTATATTTGCGATCTTACTAAACCCAAGCTATTTTGGGTTTATCTCTTTAAGAGTTGCTATTTTCTTTCTTTGAGTCAATTTTCTAAAGAACAAGCACGATGAACAATTCCTGATAGTTGTTGATGGAGTAGTATCAATCAGGTATAAAACATGCAAATTGTTCCTACATCCTTTAGACGATCGCTGCAATTCATTTCTAGTAGTTGTTCAGGATTCTCTGGGGCAGAGTAAATAATTAAATAAAAAGAGAAATAATATAGAAGCTAATAATGATTATTGACGCTCACTCTTTACCACCAAATATAAGCCTTGAAGTTGAAGTTTGTATTGTTGGCGGCGGTCCGGCTGGAATTGCTTTAGCTCGTGAGTTTGCCAACCAAAAATTTCAGGTTTGTTTATTAGAAAGTGGTGGATGTAAACTAGAGCAGGACATACAATCTCTAGCTGATGGAAAGGTAATTGGAGATCCCTACCCAAATCTAAGTGAATCACGCTGTCGTCAATTTGGCGGTACCGCTCATACTTGGGGATCGCCAATCGGTTATAAACAATCTGGCTTTCGGTGTTTACCTTTAGACAAAATTGATTTTGAACAGCGCGAGTGGTTACCTTACAGTGGTTGGCCTTTTACAAGAGACGACCTCGACCCGTTCTATCAACGAGCACATCAAGTTTGCCAGTTAGGAGCTTTCACTTATAACGTTGAGGATTGGGAAAAGACTTCAGCGCGTCGATTACCCCTGAAAAGCGATCGCTTCATGACTACAATAAGTCAGTACGCTTCTCGTTCTATTTTTACACATGACTATCAAGAACAGATCGGACAAGCGAGTAATATCACTACTCTTCTCCATGCCACTGTTGTCGAAATTGAAACTGATGAAGTAGCCAAAAGTGTGACTCGTTTACGAGTTACCTGTTCTCAGGATAAGCAGTTTTGGATTTCAGCAAAAGTGTTCGTTTTAGCTACAGGTGGAATTGAGAATGCACGATTATTGCTCCTCTCAAATCGAGTACAGAAAACGGGACTGGGAAATCAAAACGACCTCGTCGGTAGATTCTTTATGGAGCGTCGTCAGATTAGTTGCGGTATGTTACTTCCCTATAGTCGCCGCTTCTTTAATCGGATGAACTTATACGATATTTGCAATGTTAAAGGAGTGCCGGTGATGGCATTAGTTACGCCATCTGAAGATTTAATGCACTGCGAACAACTATTGAACTTTGGAGCACAGTTACTTCTTACGCCTCAACACTATCAAAGAGAAGCTATCCGTTCTCTCAGAACGTTATTAATGTCTATTTCTCATGCAAAGTTACCTAAAAATATGCTGAAGCAACTTAGTAGTGTTATTACTGGTAGCGATTACATTGCTGCTGCTACTTTTTGGGCAGTCATTAGGCAATTACCTGGTTTGCAGAGGGGCTACTTGTCTTATCTCAACTATGAGAAGCGAAGATTTTCTATGCTTGAAGTTGTCTCTCAATTTGAGCAAGCACCCGATCCAAATAACCGAGTTGTACTGAGTCACGAGCGCGATCGGTTGAATCAAAATAAAGCAGAGCTTCACTGGCGGTTAAACGAAATAGATTTTTACACAATTGAAAGAGTCAAGAAAATTTGGGCAGAAGAAGTTGCTCAAGCTGGAATTGGTAAATTTCAGCCTACAGAGGTACTGAAAGCTAAAGAATTGGCTCTGTACCGTCCTTCATGCCATCACATGGGGACAACCCGGATGCACGACAATCCCAGACAAGGTGTTGTTAATGCTGATTGTCGGGTTCATGGGATCGATAACCTATATATAGCTGGCAGTTCGGTCTTTCCTACTTCAGGATATGCAAATCCTACCTTAACTATCATTGCCCTAGCAATTAGGCTCGCTGACCACATAAAAGCCATCCTTAGCGTATCTCCAGGAATCACCAGCAAGAGTTTAGAGGTTGACAACTTAGTTACGAATCAGGGATGAAACATATAGCTATTGGTGCCTGTTGGGTATTACGGTGATGGCTCGACTTATGTTGCGCCGATTAACCGCTTAAATATTTACTTTATAAATCGCCTCTTATTCTTGTCAGCTTGTATTTTCTCAGCCCAGAACCTTCTTCAACTTCTGCTTACTATTGATTTAGAGTAGTTTAGCAATAAAGTTATTATTTGTTGAATAAAAATTTATGTTAAAAACTCCCGTTGTTCTGATAATTTTTAAGCGTCCAGATACTACTAAAAAGGTATTTGAGTCCATTCGTCAAGCAAAACCACTTAAGCTATTAGTAGTGGCTGACGGTCCTCGCACTGAAAGACTTGATGAAGTAGAAAAATGTACTGCTACTCGCAATATTATCGAACAAGTAGATTGGAACTGCGAGGTACTGAAAAATTATTCGGACATCAATTTAGGCTGTGGTTGCCGTCCTGCTACAGGCATCACTTGGGCATTCAATCAAGTAGAAGAAGCAATCATACTTGAAGATGATTGTTTACCACATCCTTTATTCTTTCGTTTTTGTGAGGAAATGCTAGAGAAATACAAAGAGGACACAAGAATAATGCATATTTCTGGCACCAATTTTCAGTTTGGTCGGAGTCGTACAGATTACAGTTACTATTTCTCACGTTATCCGGTTATTTGGGGATGGGCAACTTGGCGTAGAGCATGGAAAAATTTTGACTTTGAGATGAAGCAACTACCAGAAATAATTACAGATCATTGGTTGACTGACATATTGAAGGATAAGAAACATGTTGATTATTGGAAACAGTTATTATTGAGTGTTTATAATTTAAGCAAACCTCACGTTTGGGATTATCAATGGACTTTTAGTTGCTGGACTCAAAGTGGTTTGAGTATTACTCCTCAAGTTAATTTAGTTTCTAATATTGGATATGAATTAAATGCTACTAACACAAGAGAAAGAAACAGCCCATACGCTAATATTCCATCTGAGTTACTAGCTTTCCCCTTAAATCATCCACCTTTTATAATTCAAAATATGGAAGCAGATACATTCGTACAAAAAACTTTATTCAAAAGTAATTTAATTGCTAATTTTAAAACAAAAATAAGAAATATTCTTTCAAAGTAAGGTGGTGATATGAAAGTAGTGGTGAGCTATAAGCTTTGTGCTGTCGGAAGCGTGTAAAATATTAGCTGATGTAATTAACTCCCAAACAATCACTTATAAATTAACGTTTTAATAGCAACTATTTTGGCGTTCTTACTTGATTCATTCATGACTCTATTGTCTAATGTAGTACGACAGCTAGGAGAATTTCCCCCGGAAAACTGTGAAGAACTTCCAGAACGAGCCTGTCCTACCTGTGGTTCTGAACGTCTGATTAGAAACGGTTCAGTTCATAATGGTAAGCCCAAACGTCAATATAAAGATTGTGGTTACCAATTCGTTGATAATCCTACTAAAACTACCATTTCGTCAGAAGTAAAACAGTTAATTGATAAATTCTTACTGGAGAGAATATCGTTGCGAGGAATTGCTAGAGTTACGATAGATAGCTGGCCGTGGTTACAAGATTATGTCAATCAAAGACTAGCTCATACCCCTCGCTAGGTAGAAGTTTCAGGAAAACCGTCAAGTAAATTGATTATTGAATGTGACGCTCTGGTGGTCATTTGTTGATAGCAAGAAAAACGAGGTTTATATCTGGCTAGCGATTGACCGCGATTCTCGAAAAATTGTCGGTTGTTTTGTGGGAGATAGAACTCGAAAATCAGCCCGTCAGCTTGGGGATTCTTTACCAGATGTTTATCAACAATGTGCCACGGAAGCGTAACAAATCAGCATGACTCATACTACATTAAAATCCATTTTTTCTGAATGACTCGTTTATTGAGATTTAAACCGCTTATAAACTTACTCTCTTGTTGCTAATTCTCATTAAGCTATCTATTGTTAAACTCATATTACAAAAGCATACTATTTTGTTACGCTTCCAGAATTTATTAGCTCTTTCAATCAATAATTTCTCTGTTCGCTATTGGATTTACGAACAGCGCAATTTTTATTGATAAAGTTTGTTTATATAATTCATTAGTTATCGATCTCACCTAACTCTGTCTAAAGTATTATATTTAAGCAACACAGTGCCACTAGTGTTGTTAATTAAAGAACCAATAACTTATACATTAAAAGATTTATAATGACTAATTTGTCTTTTGCTCAACTGCGGCAAAAAGCCTTGTCAAAGGGGATTAAAGCTGCTACAAAACTCCGTAAAGCTGAGCTTGTGCAACTTCTTGAAATCAAAAACCTCGGACAGGCAAAAAGCTAGAAATTAGAGCTACGAAATTTGCTGATGTACGGGTGCTGTCAAGGGATTTAAGGAGCAAGTAACAGCAGGCGGATGGTGATATAGAAGTAGTGGTGAGGTAGAACCTTTAGTAAAATGAGAGCATTCTCATTCTAAATCTTGCTGCTCCATTTCTTCTCCAACTGCACGGTAGTAGGCAGCGATCGCTGCCTCTTGTTCGCCACGCAGAGTATAGCGTCGAAAAGCTTTCTCGCTCTGATGTCCGGTCAATTTTCTGGCATGGGTGGGATCGACACCCATTAGCAATAACTCGGTGCTGTAGGTGTGGCGAAAGGAGTGTGGATGCAACTGGGGAATTTCTGCCAATTCACCGATCTTTTCGATGGCAAAGTAGATACCGTGGTAGCTCAATCGTTCTCCTTTACGAGTGGTGTGATGGGAGAGAATTAGGGGGCGATCGCTTGCGCTCTCCTCTCCTTGTTCTTCACGCCAGGATAAATATTCATTGAGTGCATCGCGGCTCCCTTTTCGCAACGGCACTAATCGCGGTTCGTTTGTCTTCGTATCGGCTACAAAAATCAGTTTGCCATCGAACGCACCCACATTGAGGCTGACAATTTCTCCCGCCCGCAAGCCGTGACTCAAAATGTGGAGCAAAGCTAAGTCCCTTTGTTGCGTTTCGCCCAGATACTCGGTTGCCGCCCAGATTCGCCCTACTTGTTCTGCTGTTAAGCTTTGGGCAGGGGGTAAAGGAATTTTTTCTAGCTTCACACTAGCGGCTGGGTTGACGGCGAGGATGTCAGGGTAAGCCTGCACCATCCAACCAAAGAAACTTTTGAGCGTGGCGATCGCGCTATTGATACTGCTTTTAGATAGCGACTTACCCGATTGAGATTGCACTTCCTCCACTAAATAAGCTTTGTACTGGGCGATATGGCGCGGTTTGATCTCACCCCACAGCAGATCGGTCCAGGCAATAAAGCGCCTCAATTCTCGTTCGTAAACCTTGCGCGAGTTAGGTGCTAAGTTGTTACTGTTGATAAACTCTCTAACTTTAGTCACGCGGATATCAGTTAGTGCCGTCCCAATTTTGGCAGGTCTACCCCGTCTGGGTTGAGATGGGGGCGCAGCATCCAAGCTACCAGAATTAAGCGAAATTACTTTGATGGGTGGTAGGCGATCGCTATTGTCCATTATAGTCATACCTAAACGAGATCGGGATCTTCACCTAATTCCCGCAGCTTTTGTGCCAGTCGCTCCGCCCGTTGGCGCTCTGTTTCTGCTCGTTGACGCTCTGACGCGGCTTGTTGTTGTTCCTGCGCGGCTATTTCCTCTGGCAGCAGGACTAAATTGAAGGCGCGATCGTAGAAGCGCAGCCAATCACAAGTTCCTGTGGGTGGCTCTCGGCAGATACTACCTTGCCAAGCCCCCAGCCACAATTCTAAAGTTTCGCACCACAACCAACCGCGCTCGTTCGGGATCAGGGGCTGGTAGCCGCGCCCTAATTCCAAGTGCCATCCCGTCAGCGAGTCGGTAGCAAAAGGATCGTATATAAAGTAATCTGGAGTGCGGAACACCCGTTCGTATAAATCTTTTTTCACTCCGCGATCCACATTTGCCGTACTGGGTGACAGTAATTCGACAATCACATCGGGATAGCGCCCGTCTTCTTCCCAGACAACCCAGCCCTGGCGCTCGCGATTGCCATCTACACCCAAAGCGACAAAAAAATCTGGATCGCGAAAATCGCGATTCATTGCTTGATTGCGGCTGTAGTAGACAAACATATTGCCGCCAGCAAAAAAGTCCGATCGCCCAGATAGTGCCGAGAGTGCCGAATCGATCAACACGTTCATCGCAATCCGGTGGCGGTTAGTCTCCAAAGGTTCTCCATCATCAAAAACGAGATCGCTGGGTGGTTCTGGTGCTAGCCAGTCTACTACATACTTTTCCTGCCCAATTGCGGTTTCGTGGGACATGGCGGCTGGAGGCAATCTGCCTCATCGAGGTGAGCGACGAAAACCGAGTCGATCGACTTATGAATTGGTCAACTTATGGTTTCAGTTTCACCAGTATATCACCCCCTATATATAAAATAAAATACAATTATCTTTTATCCGACTAAACTACGACTAAATTCGGAATAGTACAAGTGTTCTATAGAGTGAACGTCTGAAGTTGGGTAGTGATATGGAAGTAGTGGTGAGGCTTAAGTCCTTGTCACTTCTACATTATACCTCTTGCAAAAGGGGTTTAAGCTGCGCCAAGCTTGGGAAGCCGTAGTTCATAATTGTACAAAGCAGCAATGAGATTAAACCTCAAACTAAATCTTTTTCGTCGGTTTCTATAAGTGAGAGACAAAATTTTAAATACCTTAAGTTTACGATGTATATGCTCACTTACTACGCGAATTCTTGCCAACTCACGGTTCTTCTTCTTCTCGTCTGCACTTAACTTACCTCCTCTTGGTTTCTTTTTAGGAGTTTGACTGAAACTGTGAAGATTTTGAATTCCTTGATACCCTTTATCTCCCAGTAGTTTTGTCTTTGCTTTCAATTGAATCTTACTGGTTTTATATAATTTGAAATCATGCTGTTTTCCCTTGCCATGTGCTGTACACAGGATTTCTCTAGTACTGACTTCTGCTACGACTTGAGCTTTAAATGTGTGTTTTCTCTTTTTGCCACTATAAAATCTTTTTTGTTTTTTTTCGGACGTTCTATCGGCGTTTCTGTCACGTCAACTACCACGACTTTTATTTGACTATCAGCAGCAACTAGCTTTTTCTTTCCAGGTAGTGTAAAGGCTCTTGAGGTAATCAGACGATCTTCAGTTCTCTTAATAATTCGGTATGCTGTTGATTCATTCACTCCCCAAGATTGCCCAATATGAAAATAAGTCCGATACTCCCTCCAGTATTCCAATGTCATTAATAATTGGTTTTCTAGGCTCAACTTGCTTGGTCTTCCTGGTGGTTTGTGTGACTCCGCTTGTCTTAAAACTGATATCATTGCCTCGAAAGTTTCAGGTCGCACGCCACATAAGCGTTTGAACTCTGATGGTTTCAGATGTTTTACTGCATCGTAGGTCATGGTTTTTGATCTACTTGTCTCACCTTCCTTACCCTTTTGCAAGAGGTCTATTGTAGCCATGAATGAAGTACCAAATCGCTCCAATATGATTGTTCAGCTTTTTGGAGAATGATAGGCTTTCTCTCACCAGTCGAGAAACTCGCTGTCTCAAGGTATTATTCAACCTTTCGATATGATTAGTTAGACCTGTTTGTTTATCGACTGCTCGATGACTTTTAGAGGGAATAACTGTTTTATAAGCCTGCCAAAAGTCTGTATAGACAAGGGCAGATTGTTGATAGATTTCGGGTAAAGAAGTCCATAATTTACGGGCTGATTTTCTCGTTCTATCTCCTACAAAGCAACCAACAATTTTTCGAGAATTGCGGTCAATTGCTAGCCAAATATAAACCTCATTTTTCTTACAGTCAACAAATGACCACATCTCATCGCATTCAACCACCAATTTACCTAGTATTTTTCCTGAAAGCTTGATCTGGCGCGGAGTTTGAGCTAGCTTTTGATTAACATAATCTTGTAACCAAGACCAACTCACTTGAGTCACCCTGGCAATTCCTCGCAACGATATTCTCTCAAGCAAGAGCCGATCGATCAACTGCTTGGTTTTCTCTGAAACAGGTGAGTTAGTAGGATTGATAACAAATTGGCGACCACAGCTTTTACACTGATATTTTGGCTTGCCATTATGAATTGAACCATTTCTAATCACCTGCTTAGAGCTACAGGTAGGACAGACTTGTTCTGAAGGTTTTTCACATATTTTTTGAGATGGTTCTACAACCTCTGGTGTTAATTTAGGTAGTAGTAATCCAAATGAGTAAAATAAGAACGCTAAAATTGTTGTCATCAAAAATCCAAATCACAGGGAATTATACGAGAATTATTTGTATTAGCTAATATTATACAGGATGCTGATGGGACAAGGGTTCTGCCTCACCACTACTTCCATATCACTACCGTATCGCTGATAGTCATTTTCGTTAGCTTCAACTGATAAGTAATCCTTGAAATCAGGAATAACTTCCTCTATCAAATCCTTTCTCAAAAATTTCAACGTCCCTGCTGCTTGCTGATAGGTTGCTATATCTTGAGAGTTCAGGACTAGCGATTTTAGAGTGGCGATGGTTGTGGAGTCTTCTGCGCCAGTTTCCACTAAGCACTTTGCCGTAGACAAAAGGATTTCTTCATCCTGAGAGTTCTGGGCTAACGAACTTGAAGTTTCGATGACTCTCGGGTTGCCTGGATTAATTTCCTGTAATGTCTCTGCTGCTTGCAAACGGACATCTTCAGGCTGATGAGAGTTTTGGGTTAACGATTCTAGAATTTCGATGACTTTCGGGTTGATTGGATTGATTCTCTTTATAACCCTTCCTGCCACCGCAATGACATGTGTTTGCTGAGAATTCTGGATTAAGCATTCTAGAATTTCGATGACTTTCGGGTTGCCTGAGTCAATTTTTGTTAAACCCAATGCCACTTGCCCATGAATAGATTTACTCTGAGGAAGTTGGACTAAATTAATTAGAGCCTCGATGATTTTAGGGTGGTTTAAGTCAATTAACCATAAATTACATTCCACTTGCTCACGGGTATCTTTGGACTGCAAGTTCTGGATTAATTCAACTGAAGCATCGCTGACTTTAGGGTTGTCTGGGTTAATTTTCCCTAAAGCTGATACCGCTTGCCAACGGGTCTTTTCAGGCTGAGAGTCATGGAGGAATTGAACTAGAGCATTAATAACTTCGGAGTTATCTTTGGTGGCAATTTCCCCTAAAATCATCATCACTAGCCTAAGGATTTCTTCAGACAGAAACCATTGGATTAATATAACTAGAGCAGAGATGGCTATCGAGTCATCGTTGGGAATTTCACATAAAATCTTTACTATATTCCAAGAAGTATATTCATTCCGAAACTCCTCGATTAACATAACTAACTCAACTAGAGCAGAGATAGCTATCGAGTTACCTTTGGCAATTTTATATAAAGTATTTGCCGCATTCTGAGGAGTATATCCATTCGGATACTCTCGGATTAACCTAACTAGAGTATGGATAGCTTTGGAGTTGCCTTCATCAATTCTCCCTAAAATTGATGCCACATGAAAATTGATATCATCAGACTCAAACCGATCGATTAACAATTTTAGTTCCTTGATGGCTTTGAGGTTGCCTTCAGCAATTTCCTCCAAAGCACCTGCTATCCCCCAGATATTTGAAGACTGAGGAGAGTTTTGGATTAAATCAACTAGAGCCTCAAGTAGAGCATCAATGGCTGTATCGATAGCTGTGGAGTTGCCTTTGACAATTTCCCCTAAAATACGTGCCGCTTGCCCAGGGTTAAATTTATCCTGAGAGTTTTGAATTAGCGCAACTAGAGTATAGATGGCTGTGGAGTTGCCTTTGTCAATTCTCCCTAAATTACCTGCCGCATGCAATTGGATATACTCAAACTGAGACTGATCGATTATCCTAGTTAGACCATTGATGGCTCTTGTGCGCTCCGTCTTTGGAAATACTGCAAATGCTTCCCATAACTCTTCTTGTATAACAAAACGACGACTGAGAATCAACCGAACCATCCGCTCTATAATTTCATCCGCCCTGGAAAAGTTAAACTCAGCAATTCCCTTTGCAGCTAGAAAATAGGCTCTATAATGATAAAAATCCCCGCAGCCGTCGTCAAACTCTACCAACGCCTGGATAAACTCCTCTTTGTGCTCTTTTTCCACATCCTCTCGCCCCAGCCACAGCAAAATCACCTCTTCCCACTTCGGCTCAAATATGCGGTAACTGGCATCAGGGTGATTGCGGTTGTTGGGAATGTGTTTCAGGAAAAAGTGCCAATCGTCAATTTCCCACGCCGCAAAATATTCCTCAAACGTCGGATGAAAAAACGTATAAACGTTTTCACCCGTATTGTACTTTTGCGCCACATTATTCAGCAAGCCGAGATTGAGTGCGAGGTGAAACAGGGAACCTTTATCATTCGGCAAGCCTAAGTGGTCAGTAATTTTACTTTCCCGCAACCAGAATCGGGAATCACCCTCGCCAATATCCCATTTTGCCAAGCGTTTTAAAGCCTTGTCTAACTCTTCTTGTTTGCTGCTCTCAAAACGGCTTATGTCCCAGTTGTAGACCTTCTTCACAATCTGGTGGTAGAATTCAAATCTGGTCTGCGGTAATTTCCCCTCCCGACTCAGCCAAATGAAACACAACAGCCACAGCATGAGAGGATTTTGCACAAAGTTCCGCAACCATTGTTCTGCTGTGCCCAATTCTGCCTTTAACTGTTTCCCTACTTTAGGGTCACTATCGCAAAACCATTTGTCGATAAACTTATTTACTTGTAGGGGATAGTCAAAGTCTAGTAGATCATAGGCTTCAAACTCTTCTGTTAAAAGATTGCCATCTTCATGCCAAATATTCTGCCGACAAGTTAGTACCACATGCGCTGATGCCACCCAACTTGTCAGCTGGGATTTAAGCTCTTTTCGGGGATTGCCTGATGCCATTTCATCCAAACCATCCAACAGTAGCCACACTCGCCGACTCTTGAACAAATCTACCAGTTCCGACTCGTCTTCTGGAGTAGTGTGTGGCTCCTCCAAAGCCTGCGGGAGCACTGTTTTTAGCAAATGGTCTCCTATTGATTGCCCTCTTAGATCGGCTAGAGATATCCAAATCACTACATTTTTAGTCTCTTGCTGTCTTGGCAGCTCAATCTCTCCCAACTTCCAGGAGTAAATGTGTTGCAGTAGTGTTGTTTTCCCAGCACCAGGTTTCCCAATCAAGGCAATGCGTTGACCCTTAGTCTTGCCTTCCCCTCGCTCTAGAATTTGAGTCAAAAAAGCATCATGCTCAAAGTAGTTCTTCTCTTCATGCTGCCGCTTATGCTCAAAGTGGTTCTTCTCTTCATGCTGCCCCTTATACAGACTTAATTTGGCTGCTGAGGAAGATTCACTACTGTGTTTATCCCGTTTTGTTCGCCGCGCCAGTGCCAGATGGACGTAAATCTGCTGGCGCTGGAGTATAGCATCTTCATATCCATTATTTAGCCTGTTGCTGGTCAGCTGTTGGTGGTTATTAAACAGCTTTCTGCACCTATCGTGCCAGACATCTAGTGCAGCATCCTCACCCATCCTCTTTTGCTCAACTTGCCACTTATGAAATTTTATATTCCACAACCACTTGTGCATCTGTTCCCAAGGGCTTTTACCCTTTGGATATCTTCCAAGTTTCTCGTTCTTCTTAATAGGAGGATCCTTCTTCTTAATAGGAGGACAACCTTCATCCTTGAACACCTTGTATAGCTTATTCAACACTTTTGTGTCCAACGTGTTTCTGAATTTCTCCCTCCTGTTTTTAGTAGCTCTTGCTTTGTCATTTCCATATTTTTCAGAATACTCTTTATATTTCCATAGCGCTCCCATAACTTGCTTGTGTTGCAGCGTCGAATCCTTAACAAACCTTTGCAGGAATACCTCTCGTTCGTCACCCTCGAATCCGCATCTGTTGGCTATGTCTGTTAAAAACTCAGACTCCGATTTATCTGACAAATCCATAAAAACATTGGGTTAACTATCTACAGCTAATTATAGTTGGCTATTGCTTCAATTGAAGCAATAGAAAAATAAAAAACTTCTCCAATTACTACCTAGTAATTCACTAATGATAGCACTGTACAGCAAATAAGTTTGTTTAAACAGATTTTGTTGTAGTTCAGTGCTGAAAAGCGTTTGCAAGAACAATTGTTATTAGTTTTTATTAAATATACCCTGGTTTTAGCATTTTTTCTGTTTGTTTTTGTAAAAAATCTGTTTTCTGTTTCTATCATTTTGGTCTGAAATTTTTTAAAGTAGAACACAGAGAAAAGACCAATCAAAAGCGAAAGCTAACTCTTCACTGGCAGAGTAGCAAAAGCAAAATCTTTTGAGTCGTAAATTAAGGAGAACAACAATGTCTAATAGCAATCACAGAGTCAGCATGAAACGCAAAATAACTCTACTTGCGCCAGTGATAGCAAGCATTGCTATCACTGGCGCAAGTTTGCCAGCATCAGCTACTGTATCAAACACAAATGAGCAAGATTTGACAAGTGGACAACAATCAGTACTACTGTTAGCAAACTTAACTGATGCTGAAAAGAGAGAGGCTAGACAAGATGCAATGCTAAGTCCTGGTTATCAACGCAGGTTAAAGGAAATGAAAAAACTGTTCAATGAAATAGCACAAAAGAAAGATGAGATAGAAGAAAAGAAAGATGAGATAGAAAAAAAGAAAGATCAGATAACAGAATTGGAGAGAAAGCGTGATTACCCTAGAAAAATAGCTCTTGAGGCTCAAATAAAAATTCTTGAGGCTCGTATAAGAAAACTTGTGTCTGATAAAGAAAAACCTGAATCTAGGATAAGGGATCTTCAAAGCGAACAAGATGAGATAGTGCGAAACTATGAAGATATGCAGCGCAAGCTACGCCCTCAACGAGAGCCATCACCGTCGTATCATACGGCACCGTCGGACCCAGAGTCGCCGTCGTATCATACGGCACCGTCGGACCCAGAGTCGCCGTCGTATCATACGGCACCGTCGGACCCAGAGTCGCCGTCGTATGGTGGGGCACCGTAGCGACCAGAGTCGCCGGACGAATAGACCTTCACGGCGTTAAAACTATCTCAAAGTTAACCTACAAAAACCTACCAAGTAACAAGGAGTATTCAAAATGAATCCTAGGATGCAAAATCAAGAAAGTCATAAAAGCTTTAAAGTTGATCGATACCAGAAGCGCGCTGTCTCAGAATATAAATACATCTTTAAAAATTTCAAAAACCCCTTTCAAGTTTTTCTTGCTTTATCTATTGCACTTTCAGTTAACTTCTTATTAGTAGATGTAGATAATAAAGCAATGGCCGATAGTATTACAGGAGGTGAATGTAAAAACCTAAATCTCAAACCGGGAGACAGTTACGAGCTAGCGGGAGAGTGTAAAAAGGCTGATGGCACATACGAAAAGGAAACAACTGTAAATCTCACAGCACATATTAAGAGTGTTGACGGAACTTTAGATTGGACTAGATCGGGTGAAAGGGGGGATTTTAATAAAAATGAGCAATGTACTGAGATAAAACTTGACGAGGATAAAGCATACCTTACAGCATCCTGTAAAGATAAAAACAGTAATCGAGTATCTGCGGTACTTGATCTAAGTAAGGAAATTGTTAACAGTGGTGGGTGGTTGAAAAGGAAGACCCACCCAGATCCTGCCGACAATGTTGATTCTTGTTATTTTGTGCCAGGGCAACCTCCATTTACTAGGTGCTGGTAGTCCTAACGCTTATCTCAGATATTATCCTACTAAAAACTAACTAAAACATACCTGATTCGTGTTGATTAACTTCTAGAAGGTTAACTTCTGGAAAGAGATTTAAATAAGGAGTCAATGTGGAATTCTGCGACAGAGCTAGTGTAATGAGGAAGAATATCATGTATATCTTACCGCTGATTAACAAGCTATTTAATCCAATAAGACAGTTGTTGAAAAAATCAACTTTCACTGTTTTGTCTTTAGGAATTGCTGCTGGCACTATTATATTAAAAACCGAACCAGCATCGGCGTATTGTGCTAATAATAATTCAAAGGAAGCTATTACGGTACTGCAATTACCTATTAGCGCTGAATCTTTTAAGGCAGTAATTAAGCCAGGAGAAAGCAAATGTTGTGCGTGGGATAATAAGGAATGTACAGGCGAAGAAAAAGAGCGATATGGACAAACAAGTTTTTTAGTATACAAAGGAGAAGCAAACATTGATGCACTCTCAGTCGCACAATTTGTAAAAGAATTGTCTTTGGAGGTTGCTAATGCTATAGATCCTGAAAGATCGGGTAAACTTGTTAAGGGTGCTGTTGCTGCTATTAACAAGCTCGAACAAATCAATGTATTGGGAAAGGCACTTGGATATCCTTCAAAAGACAACCTTATAGGAGCATTGGAAACTTATAACGGCGGTATGATTACGTATGACGGTAATCAGGTTTTAGGATGTTGGAGTGGATCGCAATGCAAAGAACAAAATGTTAACGGTGACGGAACAGAGGGTTACCAGCCCTAGACTGATGTAAAAAATGAGATCGTGCAGTATACAAGTGTGGGACTGCTACTTGCCTAAAAAGAAGCAAACGCGACCGCCAAAGTGGACAAAACGCCAAATCTTAGATGGGGTGTTCTATCAACTGAAAAATGGCTGTAATTGGGGCGACTTACCTAAAGACTTACCGCCTTATTCAACTGTCTTCTGACACTATAAGCAGTGGCGCTGTGAGGGAGTGTTAGATGAGATTATGACTGCACTCCACGCTCAAGTGCGACAACGTACCCAAAAAAAACGAACTGGACACAATTGCTAATCATCGACTCACAAGCGGTGAAAAATACTGATACTGCCAGTGTTGAGTCGAAAGGATTTTGTTATTACAAGTGTACTAATGGTATCAAACGACATTTAGCCGTCGATACGCTGGGATTACCATTTTTTACGCACTGCACGAGTGCGAATGTGACCGATGACCAGGGCTTAGTTGAACTATTAAGTCGCAACTTAAATTACTTGCGCGCCAAACCAGTCAACATTCCCAAAAGACGAGTGGTCGGCGATAAAGGCTACAGTAGTGGTACTATCCGTCGCTATTTGCGACGACGCGGTATTCGCTTCACGATTCCACGCAAGTCAAATGAACGTAAACGGGGAAAGTTTGACAAATCGATTTATCGTCAGCGCAACCAAGTTGAGCGATGCTTCAACCGCTTAAAGCAATTCCGCCGCATTGCTACGCGTTATGAGAAAAAAGCTGATAACTACCATGCAATGCTGACTCTAGCCTCCATACTTCTATGGCTATAGTCTTAAAACAGACCCTAGTAAAGAACAAGGAGTAAAATCATGAATTTCAATATGCCAAAAAGTCAAGAACAGTTAGAACAACTACAGGATAATGAGTTAGAAGCGATCGCGAAGGGGGGACTTGACCACCTAGTAAAAACCCCCCCCTTACGAGGTAAGGTCGTCAGGTGGGCAGTCGTGGCTACATCCGTACTAGGGATCTCTGTTGGTTTAGCTATGCCATCTCTGGCACAATCTGGATACTTAGTGGCAGAAGGATCACTAAAACGTGAGAAAGAATGCACGGAGCGAGGAGATTTCTTTCAAATCTATCAAGCAGAAGGGGCAAGGATAGACGACATAGAGCCTACAATGTGCTTCTCTGGTCCTGGTAGTTACGATAAATTCCGTATCGCTGACGTGGAGCTTATTTACACAGGAAACAATGCTGGCTTTGTTGTCACTAACCACGGAGGATTCGACTTCAAAAAAAAAGAACGTATTAACTTCCTTGAGAAAATAGGTAATGAAAGAGTAACCATTCTCGGTATAACGCTATCCCCCTAGCCTTGAAATAGTACAAATTGGACAACCCTGATTAAACTTGACACACATTGACCCTTGGACTAACATCCCTATGAGGGTTGTCCAATTTGTACAGGATTTTTCGTATTACAGTTGTATTTAGGCAGAAGAAAGACTTGCTCGTTTTTGAAAATGCCAGTAACGCGCAGTAGCTTGATGGGACAGAACCAAAGGGCGATCGCGCGTCAATTCTCTTCGGGCTGTTCGTTATTCCCTTCATCCTCACCGATTGCCCTTAAGTAAGCCTGGGCAGCAGCAAGTTTTAGCGATCCCTGCGTATAGCGCCTGTAGACCTTATCTGTCTTAATCCCCATTAACTCCTTTCCATATAAAGGATCGACACCCGCTCGCGTGATGGTATTACCAAAAGAGTGCCGAAAATGGTGCGGTTTTAACTCCTCTATCGTCGCGCTCGCCGCCACTTTCTTCACCATTTTATAGAGTCCGTTGTATCCCAATCGCTCTCCACTATGCTTGGGGTCTTGGCACAGAAACATGGGGCGATCGCTCGTGGGAGTAAATATTCCTCCAACAGAGCGCCGCCACTCCAAATAAGCTTTTAAGTGCTGTCTTGCCTCTCGGCTCAAGGGGACTTCGCTGACGTTTTGCCCCTTGGAACGATGCACGAGCAATCTCTTGCCATTCCAATGCTTGACATCCAAGGCTGATAATTCAGAAGCCCTCAATCCGTGAGAGAGAATAGCGACGATCGCCCGATCGCGAATGCCGGTCGGCCGCTGACAATCGAGGAAGTGCCAAATCTCAGCCATGTCTTCCTTGTCAATGTCTAGGGCTTGTGGTTCTTCAAGGCGCTCTTTGCCAATCGCATCAGTCGGGAGAGGTTGGTTGACTGGAAAACCGTTGCTGCGCCGCAACCACTGGTAAAACGAGCGCAAAGTGTCGAGCGCGTGGTTAATCGAGGTAGGCTTTAGCCCCTGTTGCTTTAGTTGGACACGATACTTACCAAGATCGCTAGCACTTACGTCCAGCCAAGACTTGTTGCACCAGCGGATAAATTTTTTCAGTTGCTGCCGATACGAGCGCTGCGTATTCTCCGCCTTCCCCATCTGCCGCAAAAACTCTTCAATTTGCCAATGGCGTAAGTCGGCAAGAGTGTCTTTCTGCTTTTGGCGCAGTTGCTCCTGCTGTCGCCCGCCGTCAAGGGGAACGATAACGATGGGTAGAATCGGGTTGTCAGAGGACAGATCGCTCATAGTAGGTAAAGATAACTTCACTTATCTTTCTCTGATTATTCTCAGAATATTAGCATCAATGTCCTCAAGAATGCTATTTTCGCAGATAATAAAATGAAGCAATCCTTCGCTTTTGGAGAGCAGTGGCCAGAGATGCCTTTCACGCTGTTGTCAGAGTAGCCCTGGAGAGACAGGGATGGAGCATCACTCACGATCCCTACTCCCTACGAGTTGGTGGGGTAGAAATGTTTGTTGACCTGGGGGCAGAAAGACTGATTGCCGCTGTCGAAATCGATTTGGATCGAGATCTCAAATCATTTCGATCTCAGAATTCTAGAATTCTCATATAGTAAGAGTTTCAAACTACACCAAATTCACCAATTTTTTCAGTAAATTCGCTCTTACCCTTGTGTTGCTTCAGTTTTCAAGGATGAGATCGCAATGGTTTAGGATCTCAAACCATTTCACACCCTGATACACTTGGGTCTGACCGATCGGCGTGTAAGTCTAACTCCGATCCTTTTGAGCGATCGCTTTTCTGTAAGCAGCCTCAGCCGCCACCCCACGACCGTATTCGCTGTAACGTCGGAAAGCACTTTCCGATTCGTGCCGCGTCAACTTTCGTGCTAGATAACTGTCTATGCCCATCAGTACCAAGCGAGTGGCAAAAGTATGACGTAACTGATGTGGATGAACTACCAGCAATCGTTGGGCTTTTGTTTTCAACTGGGGTGGTAGATACGCCAAGGCGAATTGGGGAAAATGAGCTGGATTGCTGCAAGCCAAAAATGCTTGTATTTGTAGAAATTGAGATTCATCTTGACAACTAGGCAACTCGTGTCGTCCAAACCAATCTTGAATCAGCATTCCACAAGCAATGTGTCCCAAGTCTCGTACCATTTTATAAATGCCATCGTATCCCAAGCGTTGTGCCTTCAGCTTTGGCTTTGGGGAATGGGAGAGGAATAGCGGTTCGTTTGGTTCCATAGTTTTGTTTTCTTGCTGCCTTGCTTCCAAGTAGTTGTCTACAGCAAGAGATGATTCTGGAGCTAGGGGAACCCAACCAGTGCTATCGTGCTTGGCTTGTCGGATAAACACCCGCTCGCCGTCATAGTCAGCTACGTTCAGATGTGAAACTTCTTCGGCTCTCAACCCATGTTCCAGCACGGCGAGGATTGCCCGATCGCGCAATTGCATTTCGCCTCGATATAAAAGCGATTCATACAGAGCTTCGACTTCGGAATCTGACAAATGCTGTGGTTGTGGCTTTTTCTGCGGCGGGATTGTAACAGCAGTTGTCGGATTTTCATTAATGTAGTAGCTGGCAGCCATCCACTTGAAGAAGCTTTTGAGTGCAGTCATCGCAACTGCAATTGTAGAAAGCGATCGCTGCTGCTTTCCACTGTCGGTAGCACGAGTCTCTAAGTCATGTTTGTAATTGGCAATATCGCGACCGTTGATGTCGTTCCATGCCTTATCAGTCCAGTCTACGAAACGCTTCAGTTCGCGCTCGTAGGCTTTTTTCGTATTCGGTGCGATCGTTCTAGCATGGAAAAATTCTTCCACGCGCAACCAGCGTAAGTCACGAGAGGGTTGAGTTGGCTTTGAGGATGAAAGGGGCATTGAGCCGAGATCCGTGTAAAAATCGGCAATATGGTCTGGAAACTCTTGATACATCTAAGTTTCATCTATTTGACTTGCTTCAATCATTCCAAAAAT
>NZ_JACJQX010000066.1:0-21433 GCF_014696895.1 Chroococcidiopsis sp. [FACHB-1243]
CTTGGGCAGAGGCTGACATATGGCGAGCGTCTTTGAGTTTCATGGCACACTCCAGACTTAGCTACTTTTTTATGTTAACTAATCCCTGCTCTGGTTAGTAATTCAAGAGAGCGATCGCCACTGTCTTCAATCATCTGCCTCAACCACTGCTGTCGTTCCTGCTGCTGTCGGGTTTTGGGTAGTGGCAAACCAGTAGGGGATTTGGTTTGAGTAGCAGAGAGAAGATGCTCAAATACTTTAGATGGTGGAACTTCAAGGTAATGCTTCAGTTGCTTAATCAAATCCCGATACTGTTGAGGATCGGGAAATCGAGGCATGGGTGGCGGCAGTCGATCGTACACTTGACGGCAATACTCTACCGTTGTCAATCCCGCTGCCAATTGATTGCCTTGACACTGCTCCACCAGCTCGTCACAGCCGATGAGCTGTTGAAACTCTTGATGTAATAAGAGCGCCCAAGTACTTTCGGGTAGTAGTGGGTCTAGCTCCTCTGGTTCGCTCTCGTAGTAAAGCCGATGAAAAACTTCCAAAGTGAAACTGGGAAAGGCAAACAGCTTGCTAGTCCCTACTCTCACCATCGTCCGAGCATCTTCAAAACAGTTGAGGTATTCCTGCCAAAAGAGTTTGGAGATGCTCGCAACTCGATATACTAGCGGTTCAAAATCGTACAGCATGAGAGATGGAATCTATCGAGCCTAAACTGGCAAGTAGCGATCGAGATTAGCAATCTTTAGTTTAATTTAGCATGATATCCGTGTTATTATGTTAAAAAGCGGTCGCGCTCATGATTGTTTCATTTAAAGATCGAGGAACGGAAGACATTTTTGATGGCCAGGATTCAAAAGAGGCGCGAAAAACTTGTCCTGTTAATCTTTGGTCTGTTGCTAGTGTCGGTTTGCACATAAGTTGAAAAATTAACTACGGCAGAATAGCACTTTGAGCCATCACATTTGCACATAAGTTGAAAATAATTGAGGCAAAAGGTGAAAATTTCCTACCCAATTCGGGCATAAAGTGAAATTTTCCGACAACTAGGGATATATAGATTGATAATCCCTACTAAATAAGGGTTTCAAGCTTTTTAAGAGCTAATGCGATCGCTTACTTCTAACGGCAGCATCAGGGTTACGCGCACATAATTTTCATCTTATGAGCAAAATTTTCAACTTATGGGTCACGATTTTCACTTTATGTGCAAACCGACACTAGGAAAAAGTTAGACCAGCTGAATGCTGCTGTATCCTTGAACGATTTGAGAGTGCCACCAGGAAATAGGTTAGAAGCCCTGCATGGCGAGCGAGCAGGTCAACACAGCATTCGCATCAACGACCAGTATCGGATTTGTTTCGTCTGGTTGGAGCAAGGAGCGGATTCGGTTGAAATTGTCGATTATCATTGACATTTTTACGTGAGGTAACAATATAGATGAAAATTCCCAAATATCGCCCTCCCACACACCCAGGAGAAATCTTACTCCTAGATTTTCTAGAACCACTCGGACTGACTCAGCAGGATTTAGCTCACAACATTCACGTTCCTTACCAGCGAGTCAACGAGTTGGTGAATGGCAAGCGCGGCGTAACGCCAAGTACGGCATTGCGGCTGTCGAAATTCTTTGGTAATAGTCCAGAGTTTTGGTTGAATCTACAACAAAATTGGCAGCTATACCAAACACTGAAAGAAGAAGAAGAAGAGGAGATAAATGCGATCGTCACTTTTGCCTTGCGTGAAGAAGAAAGAAGTGCTTAAAGCTTTAGTAAAGTTTTTTCCGATTCATCGGAATTATTTATTTGAGACTTAGGAGATTTATGCATTGCTCAGCTTACTCAAGCTATTTTTGTTCGATTGACGGTAAGCATTATTTTGGATGCCAAGTTTATTCCAACCAAAATAAATAGCGATTTTCTCTCTATGTATAACCCGCAACTGGGTATTCAACGCAGGCATATCAAAGTTTTGCCCAAGCATAGTATGAGAGTCAAAAACTTTTCAAATTACTGCTTAAAGGTTGTTCTATTGAAGAAATCAATCTAGATTTCTGCCCTTTTTAAACTGCAAGTTTTCACTAGAAATTTTTTAATTATTTAGAAGTCGCATGAATAGTATTGAAAAGATTGAGGTTCGCGCTCCAAAGTTTGAGCTGTATCAGTCAGTTATGGCGTTTTGGTAGCAATCGTACAGAAACTTACGCTAAGGCTGAAAGCTTTATCAGTCATGAATTTCAGACTACGCTTCTCCCAAATAATTGTCAGAGCGTAAAGGACGCATTCCTCCATTCTTCAAAGACTCAGGTAAATTAAAGTGGTAGCGCCCTAACATATTGATATGATCGTGTGCCAAAGGAGATAAGCGAGCTACATCCTCTGGCGTGACGCTTTTTTCCTCCGCCTGTAAATAATTGAGAGCCACATCCAGATAATAGGTATTCCACAACACCAGTACATTAACCACTAATCCCAACGCACTCAATTGCTCCTCCTGTCCTTCACGATAAGCTTGACGTAGCTCTCCTCGACGACCAAAAAACACAGCTCTAGCTAAACTGTGACGGCTTTCCCCTCGGTTCAATTGAGTCAAAATGCGGCGACGGTAATCTTCATCATCAACATAGTTCAGCAAATACAAAGTTTTTGAAATTCGGCCCAACTCTGCAATTGCCTTGGCCAAAGTAGAAGGTTTTTTTCCCCTGTGCAAAGCACGCATAATTTCCAAAGCACTGACAGTTCCCAACTTGAGAGACCCCGCTACCCGCAACATATCATCCCAATTCTGCTCAATCAACTCCGTCTTGACTGTAGCTCGTGCTAACTTGTCTAGTACGCCGTAATCAGTGTTTTTGTCAAGCCGCCAGAAGCGAGCTTCTCCCGCATCCGCCAAGCGCGGACTGAATTGATAACCCAACAGCCAGAACAGTCCGAAAACCACATCACTGTAGCCAGAGGTATCAGTCATCAATTCTCTGGGACGCAAGCTGGTCTGCTGTTCCAGTAATCCCACCAGAACTACAAGGGAATCCTTCAATGTTCCTGGGACGACCAAACCATGAAAGCCAGTGAATTGGTCGGAGGTAAAGTTGTAATAAGTAATACCACGCCCTTGACCAAAATACTTGCTGTTGGGTCCGGCATTGAGGGTACGTACAGGCACAACAAAGCGTAGACCATCAGCTGATGCGACTTCGCCGCCTCCCCACATCTGCGCCAAAGGAATTTGAGCTTGAGCATCGACTAATCGCACATTAGCACGAATCAGAGTTTCAGGACGAATATAGTTTTGTTCAACCCAAGTCAGTCTACCGCGAGTTAAAGCGGGGACATCCGAGCGCACTAAGGGGGTAATATTACAAGCAGAAGCGATTAAGACAGCACAAATACTGGTGGATAAGTCATTTACACGAGCAAAACTTTCATTGACGTGGGTAAACTCATCCATAAATCCAGTTTTTGCTTGAATCTCCAACAAGACTTCTGGTAAATCAACATGAGGCAATAAAGTGTCCGCGAGCGCTTTGAGTTGAAGATAACTTTCAGGCTCGGCTAATTTATCCAAATTCCTGATAGTTAATGTCTCACGTCCGTTAGTCACTTCAATTCTGACAGCAGTATTGTCAGGTAGATTGCTAGCAGTACGCTGATAGGCTTCATCTAACTGTTGTTTGAGGACTTGGAGTTCCAAGGCAGGGGCTGCTTGCAGGCTCAAAACTCGGCATACATGAGAGCGGGCTGACTCCCAAGCCTGACCCTGTAACAATTTAGCCCCTGGATTGCTCCAACGCTCAGAAGGACTGGTAAATAAGTCTCGGCGACGCAGGCAATCAACCAATTGCTCTAGAACACAAAAAGTATAAGCGCGACGGTTAACTTGCCCGTCTTCTGTGACAACCCATTGCACCCAATTTTTACTAACCACTCCTAGCGGTGCATTCTCCATTTTGGGCTGGCGCTGTCCCTCAATAGATTGGAGAAAACACCAAGCGGCTAAGATAGGTTTGCCAGCCATGTTGGCTTGAAAATCAATTGTCTCCAGTAGACTGGGTAGAAAACGTCTGACAATTCGCCAATGCGACAATAATTCTCGGTAGTAGTTATCGTCCTTTGGCTTAGCCAAATCTTCTACTTGAGTCACTGCTGATTCTAACTGTTCTTTGCTCATCAGTTGCCACACCCAAGAGCGAACCACAGGGTCATCACAATTTGGGTCGAGTAGGACTCGACAGGCAACAGATAGTTGTAAAGCAGATGTATCTAAATCCTTCAGAGTCCGCAATCGTTGATTTTTGCCCTCTCGCTCCGAGTCGGACAGCAAATCTTTGACCAACAAATTCAAGATATCAAGGGCATCATCGGTAGCGATAGCTTCCATAATATAGATAAACGCAACTAGAGTGGCGATGCGCCGAGAATCTGACATTCGCTCAATCGCCTGCGCCCGAACCGTTAAAGCCGTTTTCGCCAAAGACTTTAAGCGAGTGGGAGGAATTTTCGCTACATCTAATTTCCTGATTCCGAAAGCACGAATTGTCACGAGACGATTTAAAGCTGCTACTAAAGCAGGCGCACTGTACCGAGTTGGAGAACGGCGCAACTGGTCTAAAGGAGTCTGCTGGGTTTTTTCGTTGACGTTTAAGATAGACTCCAGTTTGGTTCGTTGCTCAGGAGTCGGCAGTTTAGATACCAGTGACCAAGCTCGTTGATTGACCCGTTCCCGAACACTGCCAATCAGCCGGACTAACACCGTCACTCCAGGTAGAAGAATTTTGTTTTCTAATAAGCGGGCAGTAGTCAAGTCAAATAAAATACTCGGACTTTCATCGCTGACCCAAGCTCTCTCGTATAGCCAACGCAGCAAACGCCAGCTTTCAGGCTGTTGAGTAAACTCTTGATAACCATAGTGTCGCTTGATGATTTGAGCGTGTTCCCAATGAGTGGTAGGTCGTTCCAAATAGCGGAGCAGACAGTTGGTTTGGGAGATGCCTAGTTGTTGAGCGAGATCGGCTACGATTCCAGGTGGGACATCAATTGGGTTAATCAAGAAAGTTCCTAGAAACCGCACGGTGCAAAGTTGGATGGCGAAGCCCAAACGGTTATGGTCGCCACGGCGCTGTTTCACCAATTGTCGTGCTGTATCGTCGAGATGGAAATAACGAGCTAATTGCAGTGGTGTCGGTTCTCCCACGTAACGCCCATAACGGAGTTTTTGCTCCTCGCTCAAAAACTGAATTGACATTCTCCTCCATTTTTTAACTTTGCCTAGTTAGTCTTCTTTTAGGCAATGTATCCTAGAAATAGTCACCACGACATGAGGATTTGACCCATGTCTGCAAAAACTACTCAACTTCCGTTTTCGGCAAAGTTTCCGTTTCGTTCTCCGCCACCTGTGAAGCGACCATCACAACGAGAACGGGAATATTTACGACCAACAGAAGTTGAAGTAATGATCCATGTAGCTCGTCAAGTTGGGCGGCATGGAACCAGAGATGCAGCAATTATTTTACTCATGTTTCGGCATGGGCTTCGCACGGCTGAGTTAGTTGCACTCAAGTGGTCTGGGGTAGATTTATCAGGTGGTTATATTGAGATTCGGCGGGTCAAACATGGGCACGATACCGTTCATCCCCTGCGTGCGCCAGAATTGAGAGCGTTGCGTCAGCTCCAACGGGATTATCCTGATACTCCATATGTGTTTGTCTCCGAGCGGAAAGCTCCACTGTCCACCAGAGCTATTCGTCATATTATTGCACGAGCCGCTGAAAAAGCAGGAATCACTCAACCAGTTCATCCCCATCAGCTACGTCATGCTTGTGGCTATTATCTGGCGAACTCTGGTCACGATACAAGAGCCATTCAAGACTACTTAGGACATAAGAATATTCACCATACCGTGCGCTACACGCAAATGTCTCCGCAACGGTTTGAGTCTTTTTGGACAGACTAATTACAGATGAAATGCACTACACCTGAAATATTGTGCTTATAACCTTACCCAATAAGGATTTCAGCCTTAGCGTAAGTTTCTGTACGATTGCTACCAAAACGCCTCGTAGCGGTGTTTTTTTCCCGGTTCGGCTGGCAGAGGTTCTATTTTTTCTGCAATTAACTGCTTACTACTCTCATCAAAACAAACGAAGGGATGATTCGGGTCGTATGGGCGAGTGTACACATCTAAAACATCTTCCATACAACAGACAAATTCTGCATTGGCTTCGGGAGGAATAACCCAAGATTTGCTCAACCATGGCTTAATTTCGTTTTTTTTAAAGTTTGTCGCACAGTTTCATGAGATACTGTCTCGACATAACCCAACTCAACCATTTGGTCTGCCAACATCCGCATTGTCCAACTTCTTTGCCCTGATGGTGGAGTACTACAAGCCAAGGCAATCAGCTGCGCTTCAATTTCTCCATCTAATCGACGAGGTTTGCGGTTTTCTTGAAATTTTCGGCTTAATGCTGCCTCTAATCCCTCTTCCACTAAACGCTGTCGCACTCGTTCAATTGTCGCAACACTAATATTCAAAGCTTGGCTTATGGCTTCGTCCTTCCAACCTCCTTCCACTCGGTTAGTATCTGCTAACAGCAAAATCCGTGCATGGTTTACTTTGTAGGCAACAGTTTTTCCTTTTTTAGTCAACTCTTCTAGTAGCGATCGCTCTTCGGCTGCCAAGGTGACGATGTACTTTTTCTGAGGCATCAGGGTAAGTTTCTTCCGAGGTCATTCCTTTTAGATTATTTTCCCCGACTTTATCCCTCATTTCAAACTTTACAGAGTACTAGTTATGAGTGCTATTTCTACATTTGCTCTAGGTACGGGGAATACGGGGTCTGTACAGATATCAACTGGAAAGTTAACTGCTTTAGATGGAGGATACGTGTCTTCTACTACCTACGGCAGTGGTACGGGAGGAAATGTATCAATCGATGCCTCTGACTCCATTCAACTTATTGGGGCGAACTTGAAAGTTTTTGCTCCTAGTGTTATTGGAGCTTCTACCTTCAGTACTGGGAGGGCTGGTAACGTAACAATCAATACGCCAAGCCTAGAAGTTTTGGATGGAGGAAGAGTTAATGCCTCTACTTTAGCTAGTGGTGCAGCTGGGAGCGTGACTATCAATGCCTCTAACTCTGTAAAGGTCAGTGGGATCACGCCCGGCTCTCGCAATCCCAGTTTGATCGATTCGTCTGCCAACATCGTAGACGAAATTACAAGACCTTTTTTAGGAGCGCCGCCAGTACCTTCGGGAACGTCTGGAGATGTGACGATTAAAACTAAAAGATTGAATGTCTCCAATAGCGGTCAAGTTAGCGTGAGAAATGATGGATTAGGCGATGCTGGAAAGCTACAGATTGAAGCAAGCTCGATCGAGCTAGACAATCAAGGTGGAATTACCGCTGCTACCGCATCAGGTGAAGGAGGAAATATCTCTCTCAAGTCACGCAATCTTCAGCTTCAAAACGGTAGCAACATTACTACATCAGCTGGTGGAACTGGCAACGGTGGTAACATCACCATCGACACCGACACCCTAGCTGCTATTCAAGGTAGCAGCATCACCGCCAATGCCTTTACGGGCAGAGGCGGGAATATCCGGATCACCACAAAAGGAGTGTTTCAATCTGCCGATAGCATTTTTGATGCCAGTTCCTAGTTTGGCGTGGATGGGACGGTGGAAGTGCGCTCTTTGGAATTGGAACCAGACGAAGCACTCATCCCGTATAACGAAGTCTTCATTCCGATGGAGGAGGTGATGAAAAATAGCTGCTTCGCGCAACGCAACAAGAAGCAGGCACGGCTGGTTGTTACGGGTAACGGTGGCTTACCCCCATCGCCTGGTGACTCGGTGATGCCAATGCCCTTGTTCTCCGCCGAGGAGTTGGAGCCACAATCACCTCCCCCAAGCAGTCCAGCACCTGTCGATTCCGACTGGCAGGTAGGAGATCCGGTAGTGGAAGCGACGGGGATTATCAAGACTAAGGATGGCAGGACGCTGTTAGGGGTGGTGGGCAGCAGCTTGCCAAATGCAGAAGACGCGATTTGTCAGTAAGATTAGTGCCGCGTGACGACGAGCCGCCGCTGCTGACGGTGGATTTTCCCCTCTGCTTCTAAGCGCTGGAGGATTGTAGTTACCGTGACGCGATTCGTCCCCAGCGTCTGAGCTAACTGTTGATGGGTCAGTGGCAGATCGAGCAAGCGACCGTTCTCTACGTCATAACCGAATTTCTGGCTCAACCAGATGAGCAGTTGCCACAACTTATGGGATAGGGGATTGAGATGAATGATGCTCAAGAGTTCTTCGGTTTGCTGCTGCTGGTGAATGATAGCATCAGTGAATTGCGCTCGCTGAGTGTAGGGACAGCAACTAATGACGACATCGGTGAGGCAGTGGAGTTCGTATGGTCGCACTCGTGACAATCGATGTCCCACGACATCTCCCACTCCCCAATAGCCCAAGCAAACTAGCTCGCCGTCACTAGTCCAAGTCATGCTACAGACAACACCTGATTCGATCCGCCATAAAGCTTCGCCCTGTTCTGGCAGCCGCGCGCGACGGACAAATTGCTGTTTGAGCGCTGGCTGTGCCACTCCAGCGCTCCGATCTAACTGTTGCATGTCACTCCACCAATTGAGCAATGGATTTACTAACTAGCCCAATTAGAACCGCTAAATACATGAGTCCGACATCCAGAAGGCAAAAAATATGCAGGTTTTGGCTCATCACTTTATACCAATAATATACCAACAGAGTATTATGAAAATTAGTATTTTTCTCAACTAATGCAAGTGACTGGAATGAGTTGCGACTAAGCTCTATCTAAAGGAAGAGTCACGACAACTTCCGTATCCCAAGACACGCTCGCCGATGAAAAAATCTTTCTCAAACGCCAACTGCTTGATATATCCGACGAAAATATCCCGATACAGCACCGGACAGTTGCCTCATCGGAGGTGACCTCCGCACGGTACTGTTAGCGAAGCAAGAAAGAGTTGTAGAGCCAAATGCTGTCTTCTGCTAATTTAGGCGTGGGAAGGATGGCGAGAGGATAAGGATAATTTTGTAGTCATGAGAGGAAACTATCTGATTAACTATCATCCCTATCATTCCTTCTTCATTTGACAGAACCACAATGCCGAAACAGAGGGAGCGTTATCCGATGAGCAAGTTATCGACTCAACAGCAATCGAATAGTGCCGAAGAATCCAAACAAAATCTTGGTCATCAAGTGGCAAATCTCTTCCTGATTCTTGCAGTGATTGTAGCGCTCTTGGGCTTTTTAATCGACTGGAAAAATACGATGAGTTCTGGTGCAGTTGACTTCCGAAATAGAGTGGTAGCAGCGAGGCTTTTAATTCGGGGAATCGATCCTTATTACTTTAAATGGCATCCCGGGATTTCAGATTTATTTCTAGATCCAATAGTCGATCCGAGCTGGCCTGTTTCCAGAGCGACAATTCCACCGACTGCTGTCGTACTTCATGCAGCAATGGCAAAGCTCCCCTACCTAACTCAAAAGATTGTCTGGTTTGCGTTGCAATGGGGGTTATTTTTGTCAACCTTAACTGTTTTAACCAAAGTTGACAAAATTTCTCCACTCAAAAGCAAGTTTATCTTAATTTTAGGTTTGTTATTCTTTTCTGGTAGTTTCTTCTGGCGCTTCCACGTTGAAAGGGGACAAATCTACATTCTGTATGTATTTTTATTATCGTGTGCCTACTGGTTAGCACGTAACTCTGCGAGAAAAGATCATCTGTTGAGTGGGTTCTTGGTAGGCTTAACAGCTAGCCTTAGACCACCACTGTTTCTAATGTCCGTTCCGATGGTCGTCTACAGACAATGGGTTTTACTGATTGGAACAGCAGTCGGTCTATTATCAGGACTACTTTTTTCCTTCCTACTGGCTGATGTTGGCACTTGGAATAGCTATTTTTCTGCCATGAAAATCTACCAAAAAGCCCATTTAGGTTTGCTCGAAGTCAAGACTATCGTGAATGCTGACAACGTAAATACTGAGTCTCCCGTTCCCATCGAAGGCTTGACTAATCTGACAAAGGCTTTAGATTTTCCAGCATCAGACACGTCATTTCCATCAATTTTCAAACATTATTTCGGGTTAAATCTTTCTGCTAATATCTTGATGCTGTTCCTCGGAATAACTTTACTAGCTATCTGTTTTTACCTTGATAGAAATCGTCCCGGCGCTCGCGGCTCTGGCTTAGTATTTCTATCAGGAATATCAATCGTTTTATTAGCCGAGCATTTTCTTCCTACTATCAGAGCTACTTACAATAACGTGCAATATATTCTGCCTTTTTCAATTATCGTAGTCGAGATGAATGTAGTGGAGTTTTTCCAGAATAAAGCAAGTCTACTATTATTAATCGGCTTGTTGTTTAACCTGGGATTTAGTTGGATACCAGATAGTGTATTAATCGGCGATTTAACCATGCTGTTGTACGCATTAATTATGTCTTTGTCAATTGCTAAAAATTGTTGAGCTGATGGGAAATTAGGTCGAACGGCTCGTCCTGACTCGATTGCGTTGACAATGGCGCTTGAGTTCAATTGCTCGCCCTCAATGCGATCGCTTCTCCCAACCAAAGAAATAAATGTAGGCTGGGTAAACACTCACTTAAATGTTTGATTATTTTCTTTCCTAAATTAATATTTTGGACCAGTCTAATAATGGTTCCACTGCTAAGCCGATGCGCCCAGCGACGGATTGCATTCTTTGTGCCTCATGAGAGGTGAAGTGTCGAGGGCGAAGCGTACCAACATGAAATACCCCAATAACACGCTCTTTAGCCAGTAAAGGTACGCCTAACATTGAGTGCAGTCCTTTTTTTCGTAAAATTGTACTAAAAACATTTACCTGCGATAGATCGTAGACGATCGCTAGTTCTCGGCTGGCAGCGATCTGACCGGCAAAGCCCTGTCCTATAGGTATTTTGACTTTTGTTTCTATTTCTTCTTCCAGCCCCAAAGTAGCACTTACGGTTAGTTGCTGCTCGCTGGCTGTACGTAGTAGCACTGTAACTGTATCAACGTGCATGACTTGGCGAATACATTCGAGTAGGTCGTATAGCAGATTGTTGACGACGAATTGAGAAGATAAACTTCGAGCGCGCGGCTGAGCGCTTTGGTGGCTCTGCCGCGCAGTCATTTCCATTTGGCTCAAGGAAGAACTGAGCGAAAACAGGCGGTTGTTGTCTTCAAATACGTGAACGTGTTCAAGAACGCTGCTTCGCTCGACTAGCTTGAGTGGCTTGCGGTTAGAGATTATCCGCGCTGGTACGCCTACTGCAACTGAGTCTGGTGGAATATCTTGAGTTACGACTGCTCCAGCACTAATAATGCTACCCCGACCGATAGTGACACCATCAAGAACTTTGACTCCATATCCCAGCCAACAATCATCTCCAATCGAACAATGTTTGCCACTTTTGACATCACCAGACACATCAATACAGGTATATGGTCCAATAAACGTCTGTTTGCCAATCTCAATCTGGCAGTTTTCGCCGCCGCCAATCTCAACTCCACGTTCTAGAACTACGCGCTCGCCAATCGAAATCCTACAGTTATTTTCTGATGCATTGACCCGTACCCCTCGGTAAATGCAAACGCGATCGCCGACTTCAAGATTACGAGTCCCGCTAAATTCAACACCGTCTTGAAGATAAACTGCTTTACCTATATGTTTAAAAATTGTGCGATATATTTGATTGCGTAAAATTACGGCTGATGCAGATGTTGGCAACCATTTAAGTATAGTCGTGACTAATATTTCTCTCAATCGTCTCCATTTGAAGTTAGATAATTGTACGTTCATGATTCAATGCTTCAGAATCTAATCTAGTGTTTGGGAGATCGAGACAGGAAAACTTTTGCGCTCGAACTTCCACGTTTTTATGATGCCAGCGCCACAGCAACTTAGTATTCCAGTACCAGGTAATTGCTTTGGTAGCAATATGGATTACAAATAATTTAGGAGGGAGCTTTAGGGGTCCTGTAGAATCCCTAAATAGATCTATAGAATTAGCCAACACTTTAGCTTCTCCCAAACGGCAAAGTTGGCAGACTGGCGTACTAATACTACGACCTTAATTTTGGATGAAGTTCTTTGTGAAGCTACGCGCACGCTCTATGGCGGAGTTTTCCCTACCTCTGACATGATGTTAAAATCTACCATCGGTGCAAATAAATCAATGCTGCCTCGATTCCCGTATCGGCGTTCTTGCTGGTAGTTTTTTGCGTCTGCTATTGTCACCACGATTGCAAAGGGAAGTTAGAAGCTGAAAGCTATCGATAGATAACAGTAGTCTAACACAGTCTCTCAGGGGAGCATGTAACAGGCATTTAGAAGCTAACAATACCTTTAGGGGTGGTGTTGTAAAAACTTGCTGAATCAAAAGTGTTTTTATCTGTAAAAGAAATAAATACTTGCACTTTCCCGTACTTTACCTAATTGACAAACGATGAGATTGGTGCCCAATTGACAGGTTTTTCATTTGACCGGAGTATAGAGGTGACAGCACCAAAGATCGTACTGAAATTTGTCGAGCAGCGCAGCGCGAGAAACAAGGACGGGCAAGCAGTGAAAAATTTGCTCTAACTTGTTTGCGGAAATTTGAGAGTAGCTATTGTAGCTGCTGCAAAAGTCAAGCAGAAAATCTTCAGCAGGTAGAAGTCCTATGACAGAAGCATTGAAGCTTAATCCTCAAAAAGACGCTCGGGTTTTATTGTTGTCCTTACGAAATATTAAGTTTCATGTGGCTCGCTGTTATTTGTACGAGCTGGAAGATGCGATTTGCGAATTAGACTCAGCCGAGCTGCTGACACCAAATTTTCAACCCAACTTATTCAAAGTGACGAATAAGCTAGCAAATCAGGCAGCCAAAGCGATTGGTCATAGCAAGCTAATGAATCCATTGTTCAATCAAGTTCAGCTCCAGCAAGACTATGACTTATTCTTTTTTCTTTGCCAGTCCCCGCAAGATCTCCTCTGTATTAATTCAATTAAGGGATGGCGCGAGCGTTGCCACAAAGCTGTAGTTTGGCTCGATGAAATTTGGGCGAAAGATCTTCAGAGCTGGAAAGCACAACTAAGTCTTTTGAAAGACTTCGATCGAATTTTCATGAACTTTAGCAATAGCATTTCAGGAGTAGCTGAGATCGTCCAGCGCCCTTGTGAGTATATTCCTTTTGGCGTTGATGCAATTAAGTTCTGTCCTTATCCCTTGGAGCGAGAACGCAGTGTCGATCTTTATAGTGTTGGTCGTCGCTCGCAGGTAACGCACCAAGCTTTACTGGAGATAGCAGAAAACACCAGTTTTTTTTATATATATGAAACTCTCAGAGACTTATACGCCATCGACTATAAATATCATCGCAGCTTATATAGAAATATTTTGAAAAAGAGCCGTTATTTCATTGCTAACAGAGCGAAATTTGACGATACAAATGCCACAGGCGGACAACAAGAAGTGGGCGCGCGCTTTTTTGAGGGAGCAGCAGCAGGAGTTGTGATGCTGGGAGTGCCGCCGGAATCCGAATCATTTCATCAACATTTCGACTGGAAGGGTGCAGCGATCGAAATTCCCTACGATGTGCCTCACATTGCTGAAATTCTGGCCGAACTTGACGCTCACCCACAGCGCTTACAAAAAATCCGTACTGATAATGTGGTGAACTCGCTGCTACGGCATGATTGGGTTTACCGTTGGGAAACAATTTTAGCGACAGTCGGACTGGATAGTACGCCAGCAATGGCGGCTCGAAAAGCTAACTTGCAAAACCTGGCTCAAACGATCTTGGCTAGGGCGAACGCATCTAATTGTGACGCTTCGGAAATAAGGCTGTTTTCGGACTCACATGAACCGATCCTGAAGGAATCCTGGAACTCGCCTTAAATGGAACTGGGCGCGCTATCTGGGAATGGATTTAGCATCATCCGCCCCAGCTCACTGTCGTGGCGTTCTCGTAGCCATCGTGCAGAAACTGACGCGCTTGATGCTTGACAAGCTTGGTCTGAAATACCCTGGCTAGTACCTTTTAAATTGGCGAAAACTCCAATCGGTCTGTCAAAAGGTCGTTTAGCTTTACCCAAAAGAATTCCAGCAGGTGATGTTTGGCACAAACAAATACATAACCGCCTGACAAAAGTTTACAGTATGAGAAATTATGCACGTAGCTGGTCTTTATCGCATAACAATCGGTCAACTCGTAGTCGCCTTGATCCAATGAACAGTTCAAAACTCATACTTCTGTGCTGTGTACTCATCCTCAGTATGATTTTGCCATTTTCCTGCACGAGTGCAGACTCGAAGACTCGTATGCTGCAACAAAGAGACGGGAAAGTCATCTTTGGCGTGAACAACGGCACTGGATATGATGACTCCCAAGAGTTCAGCCAAATGGTGTCAAAGCGGATCTCCGCTCTCGGTCTCACCGCAGTCCGCACCGGAGCAGACAAGATGAAGTGCGAGCGGGAGGGCGAGCCGTGCGATTTTTCTCGGCGTGACTTAGTGATTCAAGAGCACTTGGCTCAAGGGTTAGCCCTTCACATGGTAATCGCTTTCAGATGGGAACTCGAAGCTGCCGGATACGAACCCGTCCAGTGGACGAAGAACTATGCTTGGAAATGCGGTCAAGTGGCTCGTCATTGGAAGGATACAGTACGCTACTACATAGTGGATAACGAACCAGACCTCGACTACGGTGAAGGACAACGGGCGAAAGTCGAACCCGCTACTGTAGTGAAGATGCAAAAGGCATGTTACGAGGCGATTAAAAAAGTGGATCGGGGCATCCTCGTGGAGTCCTCTCCCGCCCAAAGACCGAATACGGAATACAACCGCGCTCTCCTCAAGGCAGGTATTGGAAAATATGCCGATCTCATCGGTACTCACATGTACGGGGGTCAGCTGAGGGAAGATGCGATCGCGACACTGCGCAAATGGATGGCGGAGTTCGGTGTCAACAAGCCAGTGGCGATTAGCGAGTGTGGGTCGGACCCTAACTGGTTCAACCCAGGCGGCTCAGACGGAGAGTGGAAGGGTCAGCACGGGCGAGAGGCACGAGCGCTATGGCTGCGGGACATGGCTGCCTATGCTCGGCGAAAGAAACTCCACAACGTTCTGTTCTTCAGCATGTTTAGCATTCATGGAGATTGGGAAATGGATCGGGATCGGGCTGCTCTGGCGGCGCTCAAGGACATCGGACATGGGCGATTCTAGCGAGATCGCCTGCCTCAGTCTTTTGCGCGAGCGCTTCTCCCAACCGAAACGATCGATGTAAACTGGGGGAAGTCAACATCACCAAACGGCGTTACAGGCACCCCTAACGGGGATAACTCCAGCTTTAGTCGCGAGGAGTTTTTTATGACAAGAGTATAAATGGCGACTATGTCAAAGATCTTCTGGTTGCAATCCAGTTTGCTTAGAGATTTTTGCTCTTCATGCGAGGACCAATTTCATCTCCGTCGTGAAAAGCAAACACGACATCAGTCCAGCCATCGCGCTGAAGAATTTTATGAGAGGAGGCTGTCTCGCGCTTGACACTCCAACCAATTCGGAATAGGGCGGCAAGCACGCGCCTGGACTTAGTAGCGCTCCACTGGCTCATGTCGATGTCGATGCAATTGACTCTGTTGCCAGCTCTGGGGGTAGTCGAAACAGCGTTAGGAGCTGCTGAGTCGCTTCACCATGCTCTACCTGCTCTGCCAGTACCCGTAAAGCGAGAGCTTGTGCTTTCGCGATTGCCTCCTGTTGAGTGAAGCCGTAGACGAGTACTCCTGGTATTTCTGGGACAGCAGCAATGAATCTGCCGTCCTCTTCGGTATCAAGTTCGATTGATAGTTTCATATAGAGCTATAGGCTGAGTATCTTTTCCTGCCTTTAGGATAGCTCGACAATTGGCGCTCCTATCCCTTTAAGCTTTGCACCGAGGAAAGCACGGTTCTTTCTCCTCCAAAACGTCTGTTGCTACCACTGTAGAGCTGAAGCATTTAATATTTAGCATCTTCCAAATTCATTTGTCTCGAAGCAATCGATCTAGTTGCAGTCGCTCGTCGCTTAACTCGATAATTTCTTGGCTGTCGAGAATCAATCTAGCTTCGGCTTCGCTTACGCCTAGCCTTTGCATGAAATACTCGAAAGTTATCTCCCCATTTCGATATTTCTTGATCCCATCACGCACTCGAAAACTCCAGTTCATTACTGCATCAATCGGAGAACTGGAGGTGACAGAGTAGCTACCAGAAAGAGTACTTGCCGTATACTTGTCGCCGTCTTTCTTGACTACTAGTTGGAAGAGGATTTCGGAATTATGATTCATGCGGATGCCTGCTGTTCCCGCTCCAATTTCTCAGCGATCGCCTGACGCAACCATTCTGCCGTTCGTTTGCCAGCAACTCGCTTTACTTCTTTTTTCAAGCTTGCGGGGACGCGAAAACTGAAGTTTTCTAGGCTAGCTTCCTCCGCATCAGTAGTAAATCTACCGTACCAATCCCTTTCCTTGCTACTCATAACCCTTAAACATATATCGCAACTAACTAATATTATCCACCATGTATACAAATTTTGCTAAAAGCCTTGTCTTAGCCGTGCGCGCATGGTAGATTAGATATATTAGAGGCAGTCAGCTTAGGGTTCCAATCTAGAACTGACTGCCACCCCATTAAGGAGTTAGTTAAATCATGACATATCTTACCGCACCCGGCGCGATTGGTGCAAAACAGTGTTATCGCTACTACGTCGATTTAGTCAGCGTTCAGCGCAACTACCAGGGCGTACCGGAGTTTACCAGAACGATTGATGTGGTAGTCACTCAACCAACACAAGATGCAATCGTATCTTTGGTAGCAGCCTGTAGCTGGTTGAAGGGCTACGAAGTCATCTCCTACAACGAACCGAGCTTCCTTGAAGCGCCGTTCTAAATCAATCAAATCGGCTTGAGGCAAATTGCCCCAAGCTTTATATCTGTAGGAGAAAACTATGAATCACATCATACCAACCCAAAAAGATTTATCGTCACTGGCGATCGCCAACAATCTCAAAATCGACACGATAGATGACTTACAACGCTTGGGCGAAATCCTATCTCGCTCTGGGTTCTTTGAAGACTGCAAGCAAGCAGCCCAGGCAGTAGTGAAGATTTTAGCAGGAGCGGAGTTGGGCTTTCCTGCTTTTTCCTCGATGTGCGGCATTTTCATCATCAAAGGAAAGCCAGCAATCGGCGCAAATCTAATGGCAGCGGCAGTTAAAAGAAGCACTCGCTACGATTATCGAGTTGTTGAGTTAAGCGATCGCAACTGCAAGATTGCTTTTTTTGATGGTGGGCAAGAAATCGGCATCAGCGAGTTTGGTGCCGCTGACGCACAAAAAGCCGGAACTCAAAACATGGGGAAATTCCCTAGAAATATGTTGTTCGCCAGAGCGATGAGCAACGGCTGTCGCTGGTTCGTGCCGGATATCTTTTTGGGTGCAGCAGTATACACGCCCGAAGAACTAGGAGCAACAGTGGATGAGGATGGAAATGTTATCGAGGTTTCGCCATCACCTCCCTTAACCGGGCTGCCATCAAACCAAAAAGAGATTTATCGTTCCTGGCGCTCAATAAGTGATGCAATTCTTTGGGCGAGTGAATGCCTGCCGCACATGAGTGTTGAAGAAATCCAAGCTCAGTTTGAAACACTAGATGCACCACTAGGAAGGAAAGCACCCGCCTGGATTGCTAAGGTCAACGAATTAAAGCAAGTTTACATGACTAGTGGTGAGCAATCCGCCGCCCAACCGTCTGCATAAAAATCTAGGCTCTTGCAATCCACAAGAGCCTTTTGTAATGGAATGAAGCAGAATGACGATCGCAAGTGAATGTAATACCAAGCATAATTTCAATAATTTCTCAGATGTATTGACTCGCCTGGATGAATTTGGACTGACTCCCAACCAGTTTCGCGTCTACTGTCACCTTTGGAGAATGGCGCAAGACGGGATAGTTTCAGATGAGTCGAGTGAAAGCATCGCCCAGGTGTGCAAACTAACCCGTGTCACAGTTATACGGGTGTTATCGCAGTTGGAGCAGATGCATTTGATCGAATGCGATCGCGCTGCTGGAAAGAAATCAGTGTTTTATCTGATGCCTTATTCTGATTGGCGCAGACTTGTACCCCAAGAAAAGAACTTGACGACTAAACAACAAAGTAAAGTTGTCTGCTTCAGAAAGGGCGATCGTACTTCTTCAAACTCAACTACCTGTAAAGCAAATATACAGGTAAACGAAATACACATCCAGCGGGAGGCAGAGTCCCCTACAGGGGACTCTGCTCTCCCTGCTATTGAACCAGTCAACGAAATTAACGTGTTAAATACTGAAACAGGTTTGTTAGATGAAAAACTAGCAGCCGCAAGAGCGCGAGGATGGCGCGATTCAGGCACATGGTGGAACGATTTAGGGCAACAGGTAGTGACGGTGAATCGATTTGTAGTATCGGTTGCCGAGTTCATGCAGCGCTCGCTCGATAGCTTTGATGTTGGGCGACAGGTTTGTACAGAAGGATTGAGAAAGTGCAAGGAACAGATCGAAAAGATCAAACTCAAAAAGCAGCAACAACAAAGCGATCGGGTGATAGCGCTCGCCCTGGTAAAAAATAACTTGAATCATGGGAGCTGCGATGGATAATCCGATCGTCAACAGCACGGATGATGCTGCCAAGAAATTAGCAATTGACGATTGCGTTTTGGTTGTCAACCACGCTCTTTTGTCCCACCAAAAAGGGAAGATTACCGCTCTCCCTTCACCTGGAACGGCGATCGTAGCGCTTAATAGCGGCGAAAGAGAAAGGATATCACTCAAGTATCTCAAACCAATTCAAGAAGAAGTCACGATTGGACTCGGTACAAACGAACTAGCTGCAACTGAAGCCCAAACGCCTTTCGATCTAGACTCGGAGTTTTTATCTCCAGAAGAAGAACGGCAACTTCATCTTCTAGAGCGGAAAGTAGAGCGAGTCACACCAACTTTAGTGGATGCAGGCAAGGCACTACAGGAAATCCGCACTCGAAGATTGTTTCGCGGCACCCACAGAAATTTTGAGGAGTACTGCCAAGATCGGTTCGGCTTTACTCGCCGTCACGTCGATTACACAATTGCCGCTGCAACTGTAATCGAAAATTTAAGAACCAATGGTTCTCAAATTCTGCCTACCTCTGAACGACAAGTCAGAGATTTGCTCAAGCTGGAGCCGGACGAGCAATGCCAAGTCTGGCACCAAGCATTAGTTGCATCTAATGGTAAAGTCCCATCTGGGCGAATTGTTAAAGGAATTGTCGAGCAGCTCAAAGAAAAACCCCTGGTATTTGCTAAAGACTACTGCCAGGTGGGTGACGTATTCACCTTGGTAAGACTGGAAGGTAAAGAAAAGAAATATAACGGCTGCTCTTGCGTCGCAGTGGAGCCAAGAGACTTTACTATCATGGTTGACGTACACGACACAACTCTGACTGTGAAACCTGAAAACTTGAATAAGATTGATTCGCCCGAAGTCCATCGCCAGCTACCCCAAATTTTGCAGCGAATTAGGAGAGTCAGGGAATTCCCTGGATTTCGCGATCGCGCAGCTTACGCCATGCTGGAGCATTTGGGAAAACAAACTTATCTCACGCCGCTAGAAGATAAGCTGTTGCAGGTCATCGAGCGGGAATATGGGGTTGAGGGTGTCGAGCGAGAAGCAAAAGGCTGAAGCGTATTCAAAAATCGGCAGCAGCTAGGACGAGGAACTTGTCGCGTTCGCGCCAGTGCGACTCTCATTTTTTCTGAAAAATTAGCAACCGACAGAGCTAGATCCAGTTGTTGAAGATGAGCCGAATCCAAAAGATGTTGTCAGAGAGTTAATCGACGACGTTAGGAATGCCATTACTTGTGCTCTAGGTTATTGTACTAATTGTTACAATTAGCTATTTAGTAGCCTTTCCTGCTGCTGCACAAGTAAAATTCACTTTCTTGCTTGGGTTTTGTCTCAATTTGCGACAAAATTTATCTAAACTTTGCCACGCTAGCTGCATCTGATAATAAATCTTAATGAAAAAATAAAAAATTGTGAAACTACTTTTGATGGAGAGCGGCGGGAAAATCAAGAAGCTTAAATCAATTTTAGGACCTCAGTGGACTGTTAAAGCAACAATGGGTCATGTTGTAGAGTTAGCTAACAATGGCGAAGACTCACTAGGTTTCACTTTAGATCCAGAACGCTGCTGCGTCGAGTGTAACTATGTTGCTAGAGGTGCAAAAGGCAAGAAAATTCTAACCAAACTACGCACAGCGGTTAAACAAGCAGAAACAGTCTTTCTTGCCACTGACCCAGATCGCGAAGGAGAAACGATCGCTTGGCACTTAGCGCAGCAGTTGCACCTGAGAAATCCACAACGAGTGGTTTACACCGAAATTACAGATAAAGCAGTAAAGAATGCGATTGCTCATCCACGTCCAGTTAACCAGAATCTAGTAGCAGCGGGTAGATGCCGCGATACCTTAGACAAGCTAGTGGGTTACAAAGGCTCTCCCTTACTGTGGAAGTTGGGTAACGGAGCGAAGTCGATGGGGCGAGTCCAAAGTGCTACTCTTCATATTCTGGCAGAGCGAGAGCGAGAAATTAATGCTTTCGTGCCGCAGGATTATTGGAGCGTGTTTGTCGATTATGCTGAAGGATTTCGCGCCTACTTTGCTGGTACTCATGTCAATGCCGATGGGACAACGACTGAATCCGACAAGAGCGATGATGCCAGTGACCCAAAGGAAAAACAAACTGAATCAGTCAAAGTGCGATCGCAGCAACAAGCTGATGAGTTAGTAGCAATAGCGCGAGCGCATTGCCATCAAGTTGTTAGTGTTGAGAGTACTGCTACCAGCCGCAAACCACCCGCACCATTCACCACGTCAACTTTGCAACAAGCGGCTGGCTCTCGTCTCAAGTATGGGTCGGAAAAAACGATGAAGTTGGCGCAGAGTCTATATGAGCAGGGCCATATCACCTACATGCGGACTGATTCAGTGGCACTATCAGAACAATATACGGCAGCTGCTAGGTCCTTTCTTCAAAGGCACGATCCTCAAAATGTACCAGAGCGTGTAGCCACTCAACGAAGTAAAATTGGGGCGCAAGAAGCACATGAAGCAATTCGACCAACCCATGTAGAAAACACTCCCGATCTCCTCAGCTCTAAGTTGAGCCAGGAAGAAGCTAAACTTTACAGCTCGATCTGGGGACGCGCACTGGCATCACAATGTCAGTCAGCACGGTTGCAGAAGACGCGGATTGTTTCTCGTAGCAAAGAAGTTTTGGTCGTGCAGTGAGGAAGTGTGGGGTTGCTAGACTAAACAAGGTGTAGTCGATTTTGAGTAGTCTGATGAAGTGTCCTTTGTGTGGTCATGACAAACCCCA
>NZ_JACJQX010000067.1:0-21288 GCF_014696895.1 Chroococcidiopsis sp. [FACHB-1243]
GATCTGGAATTTTATTCATCACTACAACCAAAGGATTCAAGCGGAGCCATCCAGTTGTTAAGAAGTCTATTTTTCTCCATCCTTTACGAAATACCACTACCAAGATTAGCTGTGCAGCAGAATACTTGAACGAATCAAATATTTAGTTAGCGTTGATTTTCCCGATCTGCCTCACTGGTTTTACCCTATTGCGCCTCAGCCAAATTCCTAGTAGCAGACCGACTATCACAACACCAGTTAAATAAGCTAGGACGATCGACCGAACTGACAGAGGTGGTGCTACTCCCTCAACTGGAATAGTTTTTACAACTTGAAAGGGTTGAAATTGCCGCGCTGCATTCGCTTGCGGAGAAACTTCCACCTCAAATTTATGGGGTGCGCCATCAAAAAACTGCTGCTGCCACTTTAACTGTCCAGTTGCATCGGCAGTACCTTGATAGGCAAAGGCAAGCCAATTGTCCTCAAGCTGAGTCGCTTGAATCTTCAAAAATACGTCAGCTACTGGCTGGCTAGTTTTGGGATCGATGACATTGACTTGGAAGTTTGCAGGTTGTCCGACTGTGGCGCTGACATCTCCAGACAGGCGCAATTGGAGTCCCCCAGACTGTATTGTACTTGGTTGCTCTGACGATGGTGCAGGTTCACTCATGTGGGACATGGGCATAGACATTCCCGACTGAGCAATTTCAGCACTAACGTTGACAAATAATAAGGCAGCGATCGCTACCACTATTGCTCCACTCAACAATAGTCGTACCCGTTGCGGTGCAATTTCTCCAGACTGGAGTTGCTGCCGTTCGCCGATCGCTAAACCGCCGACTACCCCGACAATTAGTAAAATTGCAACCAGGATGCCAAGGTTACGATATTTCAGCCAGTTCTCCGGCACAGTGAGCGTGAGAGTTTGCTTAAACGGGCTAAAGGCATTCTCAAGCGTTGGAGTCACATTGACTAGTAGCTGGTAAGTACCGCGAATCGGTAGCATCTGCTGAATTTGCAGCTTGCCTTTGGGTGCTACTGCTGCCATTTCCAGTAACTTTGTTCCCTCTACTATGGGGAAATCTGTTGTGAACCAAGGATTTTTAGGTGGAGTGAAAATCGTCAAGCCAATTTTGACATTTTCCAAAGGTTGCCCAGATGCATCTAACACTTGCAACTTCAGTAGCGCTGGAGATTGAGGTTTAGTTGCTTCAGCTTCAAAGGGAAAAATCGGGTTGACTCCTGGTTCAGTTGTCAGTCGCACCTTTGGCTGTGCGACTTGAGAAAATCCAGCTAAAACATAAAGAACTATACTCACCAGGCAAATAGCACTAATGAGGGCAGATAACTTGAATTTTGGCATTTCGATTGGTGAATTTCTCTGAAGTGGATGCCTATTTAAGCTTTAATGGCAACTAATTATCAAAGTATGGTGACGTAGAGAATGCACCCGATCGTGAACTGCGGGATAAGTTGTAAAATACACAGTCCAGAGAATTAAAGCGCACAGCGAAACGTAGAGACTCGCTTGCACAGGTGTTGACAAAGTGAAGCGTAGCGCTTGATCCCGAACAGAAGCAATTGACCGAGCCGTCATCACGTACCTCGCAGATGAGTTAAGGGCATTAAAAGTCTCGGCGGGCATCCTGGCTGGGAGTATGAGTGGGATACTCCTTCACAGTTGCGGGACAGCGTTGGGCTTGCACCAAACTTTCCCCGTTACCTCTGGTGACTGACCCCCACCAGAACCGACTTAGTAATCAGACCTTATCATACTTTCTGTCTCACTAACCCAGCATACGACCATGAACTGTTTAAATTAGCATTGTCAGAGAGTGAGAAAGGGAGAGAGGCAAATTATAAAGCGTGACGAGGTGGATTGTCAAACAAATCAGTCGAGTTTGCCCAACAAAACTCACCGCTACCACCGTAATTAGTGTTTCTCCAATCCCATAACCTTTCTATCACGTTAGCTAGTTTTTAACTCTCTTCAACTAAACACCCGCTTTGATTTAACAACATTCACAGTCTACTTTGGAGGAAGGCTTTGCCTACACACCCTGCGGGAACGCTTGTACGCATGGTAGAGCATGACGCTACCACCTAGCACCAGCAAAAACAGCGTTAACCAATCTCCCCAACGCACGTACAGCGTCTAAGTTTGCCGTCGATAAATCGTTGCTGCGTGCAGTTCGTATGCGTTCAGTTGAGATATCCACTTAGTTCTACCGTGGGGAGCGATAATACCAGAATATCCGGTATTAGTAGCTCTTACAGCCCATCGATCGGTTTCAAACGCTGGCATTACATCTTGGGCATGGTGTTGGGCAGGCATTGCTGGGCTGTAATGGGCATTATTAGCAGCACTGAGGATAAACAGCCCTCCGGCAGTTGCCTGATACCGGAAATGCTGAACAAAGGCAGATTCGTAACAAATACTGGCGATCGCTCGACCGAAAGGTGTGTCAAAAAGCTGGCTCGGCTGACCAGCGATTGTGCGAGCATTCAAAGGCGACAGCTACTCGATCGACTTCCATAAAAATTGCTCAAAAGAAATATATTCCCCTATTGGTACTGACTTTACCTTGTTATAGCGAAAGTCTGACCGCCGCCCGTAACAGTAAACAGACTATTGGTAATGCTGTGCACGCTAGTCGCCTCAAACTCCTCAGGTATTCAAAGCTTAGGCAAGGACTTGCGATCGCTGTGGCTCTTGCCCGTTGCTTGATAACAGTCTTAGACTTTCAGCGATCGCTGTAGTTGCTTGAGGCAACTGTCCTAGTTGCTGACAAGCCAACGAAATGTTGCTTACTTGATTTAGCATATCTCTTTGGGCTTGGTGAGCTTCTGCTGCTTGTTGCCAAACTGTCAGTGCTTTGAAAAAATTTCCAGCTTCGTATAGTTCTCTGCCTTGCTGCAACAGTTGCGGTATATTTAGCAAGTTTTTGACGTTGGGAGGATCTTGACTCTTCACTCGTAGCTAAGGGGATTAAGATTGTGAGGACGGGTTACACCATTAGCAACACCAAAAATTTACCATTAGCTGTGAGGTCTCAGATGAAACAAAAACAATCCACTCCCTGGTTACAAAAAAGGTTGTGTCTTACTATGGCAAGTGCTGCTGTTGGGGCAGTGGTAACTGCTTATCCGACAGTAGCAGTGTTGGGGATATCGGCAGGTGATGCTCCTATCAGCAATCCTCAAGCTGTTGCTCAAAAACCTGACGCAATCGCTACTAAACTAGTAACTGTGTATCGCAGTCCCTCCTGTGGATGCTGTGGTGGATGGATTGATTACATGAAAAAACAAGGCTTTCAGACAAAAGACTTGCTAATTTCTGAAATGGGGGCAGTGAAACAAAAGTACAAAGTGCCTGACAAACTGACATCTTGCCACACGGCGATTGTGGATGGATATGTCATCGAAGGACACGTACCAGCCAGTGATATTAAGCGCCTGCTTAAAGAAAAGCCAAATGTAGTAGGCATATCTGTTCCTCAAATGCCTGTAGGTGCTCCTGGCATGGAAGCAGGGGATCGCAGAGATCCATTCACCGTGTTCTCCTTTGATAAAAAGGGCAAACCTAAAGTCTTTAACAAGTATCCATCCTCCTGAAGCAGATTTCTGCCAAAAAAGCTTTTGTGAGAGAGTAACTTCACTTAAGCCTTTTGGCAGAGATAAAAGATTCTCTGCGATTGAAGCGAACAGTTAATTACACAATAGCAGGTACTCGTGGCTCTAAATCTTGAAACAATGGCGTACTCAAGTAGCGCTCGCCAAAGCTGGGCTGAATCATGACAATCAATTTTCCTTTGTTCTCCGACCGCTGAGCGACGCGGATTGCCGCACATAATGCTGCACCAGAGGAGATCCCAGAGAGTAACCCTTCTTCTTTAGCCAACCGCCGACCGTAGGCGATCGCTTCCTCATCAGTAACGGCAATGACTTCATCGAGCAATTCAACTCTAAGGACTTGGGGAATAAACCCAGCACCAATACCCTGAATTTTGTGCGCTCCTGGTTGTCCCCCCGATAAAACTGGGCTATTACTTGGTTCAACAGCGATCGCTTGAAAACTTGGTTTTCGTGCTTTAATGACCTCTGCTACGCCAGTAATCGTGCCACCAGTGCCGATTCCAGCCACAATCGTATCTACCTGCCCATTTGTATCTGACCAGATTTCCTTTGCTGTTGTCTCACGATGAATCCGCACGTTAGCTGGGTTACGAAACTGTTGCAGCATATAAGTATTGGGAGTTGTGATAACTATTTCCTGCGCTCGTCGAATTGCACCACTCATCCCCTCAAAGCCTGGTGTAAGTTCGAGTTTGGCTCCATAAGCCCGCAGCATGGCTCGTCGCTCATTGCTCATAGTATCTGGCATCGTCAAAATTAGCTGATATCCCTTGGCAGCCGCCGCCATTGCTAAAGCGATTCCAGTATTTCCTGAAGTTGGTTCAACCAAAGTAGTCTTCTGTGGACTAATCAATCCCTCTTGCTCTGCCGCATCAATCATGCTAGTACCAATTCGATCTTTGACTGAGGCGGAAGGGTTCATGCTCTCCAGTTTCACAACAATTTGCGCTACACACCCCTCGGCTGGCGGAATGTTGTTCAGATACACTAGGGGTGTACGACCGATTAGTTCTGTAATGTCTTTGGCGATACGCATGGCTTGAACAGTATTGATTGTTAGTTGTCAAAAAAATTATGAAGTGTGAAGTTTTCAGCTTCTTTCATGTTGAGTACGAGAAGTTAGCATTTGAGGGGAAGCTAAGTTACCGCAATGCTCGTTAGCAGGAATCGCTTCCATCATTTTTTGCGGCTCCGGTAACTCTAAGTTGGTCATAAACTCGATGAAGCTAGCGCGATGCCGAAGGCGGTTCGCTCCGCGACCATCTCGTTCGGTAAACCGAGGATTCCATCGCCTTTCTTCCCCAATTGTGGACACTGTACATCCTCGGTAGTCATGGGCAGGGTATACTAGGTTTTCCTCTGGCAGCGTAAATAGCCGTTGGGTCACCGAATCGAATAGAACTCCTGCGTCACCGCCTTGAAAATCAGTGCGACCACAGCCTCGGATAAACAGAGCATCTCCTGTCAGCACGCGGTCGTTATTGACTTGGTAAGCCATGTGACTATCAGTATGACCAGGGGTGGCGATTGCCTGGATAGGAATGCTTCTAATTAGCAGTATTTCTCCATCTCGAATCAAATAGTCAGCACACCCTGCCTGAACCCTGTCTGGCAATACTCCCAAGCACCCCGTCAACTCCCGTAGTTTGGCAGTTCCAGTAATATGGTCGGCGTGGATATGGGTTTCTAAGCAATAACGTAGCTTGAAGCCAAGCTCTTGAAGGAGATGGCGATCGCGCTCAACTTGTTCCAAAACAGGATCGACCAGAACAGCTTCTTGTATTTTTAGGTCAGCAATCAGGTAGGTATACGTTTTGGATTCAAGATCGAACAACTGCCGAAAAAACATATCTAGCCCTCCTGGAACGTCTAATGCTGTGACTTCAAGCAAGTTCTACTGGGGCGGAGGTAGCAGAAAGCTAAGTGCAACTGCTTTCTCTCGCCCAAAGAGCTGTTCCTTATCAACTACGCCAGCTTTTTATGGGTGAGCCAAGTTACTTGTTCGGCTGCGGAGTCATCCGCAGATAGGGCTTGACCTCTTTATAGCCTTTGGGAAACTTCTGCTTTAACTCTTGGGGATCTTTAATTGAAGGGACGATGACGCAGTCATCTCCCTCTTTCCAGTCGGCTGGAGTAGCAACTTGGTAGTTGTCAGTCAACTGTAAGGAATCAATTACCCGCAAGATTTCATCAAAGTTACGACCCGTACTCGCGGGATAGGTAAGCGTTAACCGCAGCTTCTTCTGAGGATCAATGATAAAGACCTAAGTACAGATACCGTCTTAAAAGTCAAGAGATAAAAATTTGCGCTCATACTCATAGTTCATATGCTTTTGCGCTCAAACTGAATAGGCAAAAACAGACGAATTTGTATTCGCCTTAACATCGCCTTAACAGGTAAGCGGTCATTCAGCTAAAAGTGGCAGCTACAGAAGCGTTCTGAGCTTTCTCAACAGCTAAAGATTATGTTTATTATCAAGTTGCCACACTGATTCAATCAAGTTGTCATGGAAGACTTGGCGTAATCAAGGCTAAACGGCCTACCCGATTTCAAAACACCGTAGATCAAATGCAGCAACTTTCGCATCACTGCTCCCAGCACTGCCATTGAGTGTTTTCCACGTTGGCGCAGGCGCTGATACAACTCCTGAATCAGGGGATTCCATTTCAAGCAAGCTACGGCAGGCATATACAATGCTTTACGCACTCTGGCACTACCCATCTTCGACAGGTGCGTTCGCCCGCGGACTGAAGAACCAGAAATGCGTTGTTTTGGAGTTAGTCCGGCAAAAGCCGCCGCTTGTCGAGCACTAGAAAAACTCTTGAGTTGAGGGATTTCTGCTAAGATCTTGGCAGCTGTCAATGCTCCAATGCCAGGAATTGAGGCAATCAGTTCCTGCTGTTGCTGTAAGTCCGAATGCTGGCTGAGGTGTTGTTCGATTGCGGCTTTGAGTATTTTAATTTCTTGGTCAAGATGTGCAATTACGGTTTGGATAGAAGCCAACACCGCTGCCGGATGAACGCCGCTTTGCAAGCGCGTCGTCTCTTGTTGGCGCATCTGCATTAATGCATCTAAGCGACGAACCAACGCTTGTAATTCCCGCACCTCGACTGGCAGGGGCGACCAAGCTTCAGGCACTAAAGTTTGGCAAAACAGCGCAATTACCTGGGCATCGACTTTATCAGTTTTATTACGCGTGAGTTGGCTGATACCGAAGGCTTTAATGCGAGCAGGATTGACCACACTAACTGTATAACCAGCATTGTGCAGATACATTGCCAAGTTTTCACCATATACACCTGTCACTTCCATGCAGGCATGGAGCTGGCTGACTTGCTGCTTGATTAGCCAAGCTTGTAACTTGTTAAAGCCATCAAGAGTGTTGCAGAACACTTTGTGGCGCTGCTTGCCTTGATACAAGAGTACCACGTCAAACTTTGCTTTAGAAATGTCAATTCCCAGAATTGTAGTCATTGTGTCAATCAAAAGGTTTGTCAAATTGTATTGAAGCTGCACTTGTTCGGGTCTACCTTGTGCATACAAGCTCTTCTCCATCGAGAGGCTTTCGATACCGTCCGACCAATGATAAACAAGTGTGGGGAAAGCGATCTTCATCTGTACTCCAGGTGAGCGTGACCTTAGGACAAAACCAGATTCATCTTTCCCCCTACCCAAGCGTCCCTGGATAGGAGCAGCAGATCTATTGAACCTGCTTTTTGCTCAACATACAAGGACAAAAATTGTAGAATATCCAAGAACTCATGCATTTTCTGCTCCAGATTGAGAACAATGTTTCGTAAATGGTCAAAGCCATAGCGAAAAATGCTCTTAGCTCTACGTCCATGCTTTTTAATGGTGAGTGGTTTGAGTTGGTGTAACCATTCACCTGTTAGGATGACCCAACACAAGGCTAATGAGAGCAGTGCCAAAAGTTTACTCAAACGCTCAGAGTCGGTGAGATGGGTAGATTCCAAACAAAACCCACGAGTTTTGAAAATGCCAAAAAGTGTTTCAATTCCCCATCGTTGAGCGTAATCGGAAATGGCTGATTTGGGTGCTCTTTGAGTGGCAACGACCAGTAAGGAATCATCCTCTAATCGCAACGCGGCAATGTACACCCAATGTCCCCAGAGTTGTCTTTTATGGCGTAGAACTTGGTGCTGTCCTACCTGTAAATTCTGAAACAGGACACTAACTTGGAGACTTTGACGACCGTGCCTGAGTTGATGATTTTCACGAATGCGAATACGAAACGGGGTGAGCGGCTCGCTCAGTAGGTAGCCAAACCAATCTTTGCCAATGAATTCTCGATCTGCGGTGAGGCAAGCAATTTTACGCTCACCAAAACGCTCTAGAAATTGATTGAACAACTTCATCCGCTCATCGCTATTAGAATTGCCTCGTTTGTCGAGCAAACACCACACCACAGGAAACGCAACTCCCTTATGTACAACTCCCAACATCAGGATGTTGAAGACGCAATCGCCAAACTGCCATTCAGTGCGGTCGATTGAGAGTACCCACGGTTCGGGAATTGCCATCAGAGCAACCACAACTTGAGCAATTTCGGCGTAATCAAGTTCATAGTGACGAAAAAAACGCTCTTTGTCGCTTGTAATGGGAGCTAGTTTGAGCTTTACCACTGAAGCCGGTTGCTAGTTCGCTCAAGTTTACCGTTTTGACGCGCAGCAGTGCAATCAAAAAGGCTGCCACAAAGCTTAATCTTGCACCATGCCACGCTAGATGGGGTCGTAAAGCATCTCGAAGTAGAGTAACCTGATTCATAGGGTTTCATTGTCAGAATGTGGTAATTCTCATGAAACCCTTTCCCAATTCACCTTTGCAAGCTTTTGTCCTGTACTTAGGATAAAGACAGAGCGAACGGTTAAGGTATTGTTGGCACTGGGATGAATGGCACTAAGTTAAGCCGAAACGAATGACATACAAAGGGTTCCAATCTTGTAGGGAGTGGGAAGGCGCGAAAGTGGATATCGAGAAAATAGGAGTGTCGGCGATCGTCCCAAATCAACCCCAATTAGCTTGTTTACTCAAATCTCTACCACACGAGGGTTCTAGCTTAACTGACTCGAAAATACACTCCACACTCAAACTGCTGGAGCAGAGATCTGAGGTTGGAGCGAAACCTGGTAGCCCAGTTTCTCCAAGCGTTTAACTAAACGTTTGGTCGTTGATTCGGGTCGCTGCTTGTCAAAGTAATCCGCTCCTAAGTCTCGATAAACCTCCTGCCGCTGAATCAGATGATAAGCAATCACGAGAATCGAATGGGCAACAGCTACTGCCGCTCGTTTTTTACCGCGTCGTCCAGTTAAACGCCGAAACTGAGCGGCAAGATAAGTTTTTGTCTGGGTCAAAGCGTGAGCTGCTTGTACTAGTATTGCTCGCAGTACCCGACTACCATGACGGGTTTTGTGAGAAAGCCGCTTACCTGCACTCTCGTAATTACCTGGAGCTAGTCCTGCCCAGGCAGCCAAATGGTTGGCAGTGGGAAAGCGACTCATATCAGTACCGATCTCTGAAACAATTGCCTCGGCAGTCTGTCGTGCTACTCCAGGAATAGTATCGAGCAGCTGCACTGCTTGCTCAAAAGGGCGAGAGAACTCTTCAATTTCTTGATTAAAGCGTTCAATCGTCTCATCAATACCATCGATTTGACACAACAGTTCGGCGAGAATAAAGCGATGATGCGGTCGTACTCTTCCAGTAAGGGCTTGCTTCAACTGCTCATGCTTGTTGCGTAGCCGTCCAATAGCAAGCTCTGCTATCACCTCTGGGTTGGCTTCTCCGTCTACGATTGCCTTAAGCATGGCACGTCCTGATACACCCATGACATCTGAAGCCACACAACCAAGCTTAATGTTGGCTGCCTCCAATACTTTCTGCAATCGGTTTCCCAAATTGACGAGCCCCAGAATAAAATTGGCACGGTGACGTACTAAATCTCGCAAGTCTCGCTGCGCTATCGGAGGAATGAAGCTTGCTCGCACTAATCCATGTTGCAATAACTCAGCAATCCACGCTTGCATCTTTAATATCAGTCTTGCGTCCTGGCACATTCTTGATATGCGCCGCGTTAACAAGTATCACCTCAAAGTTTGCTTCCAAAATATTGAAGACTGGTCGCCAATACTCACCTGTGCTCTCCATTGCCACATGAGTACAACCTTGGTTGATTAACCAATCCGATAACCGCAGTAACTCAACCGTCATCGTGCTAAAAGTCTCAATTTCCTTGTGCCATCCACCTTTCCCATCAGGTACGATTGCACAGACCGCTACCGTTTTTTTGTGCACGTCCAATCCAGCACAGCGCTCATGAACAACTTGCATAGTTTGAGTGCTCCCTACGAGCGACACAAAGGCTGATGGGGATACCCACTCGTGTCAGATTCTGACTCGCGTGCTTCCTATCCAAAATAGGAGCGACAGTTGGTGGTGCCTCTGGGTATCTCGGTTAGACTTAGTGGCGGGCTTGTGGCACCAGATAAGCGCAACCTCTCGGTCAGCCTTGCAAGGCAATGTAACACATTTTCATTCGTGGTGGTGAACGTAGTTCATGATGACTTAGTGCCATTCGGCACTGGGATGGATCATGCCATAGAGGTCAGAAACCTTACGATCTGGATCTGCCAGGATGGGATAGTTAAGCTTGGTAGATTGCGTTTCTTCAATGTCTCCAATCCATCCTTTGTGGGATTCGACATCATCAACGCTCAGTGCCAACACTTTAACATTGCGTCGATCGAATTCAGGTTTAAGTTTGGCAACAGCGCCTAGCTCAGTCGTGCATACAGGTGTGAAGTCGGCAGGATGAGAAAATAGCACAACCCAACTATCACCCGCCCACTCATAGAAATCGATCTCACCAGTACTCGACGCTTGAGTAAAATTTGGTACTGTATCGCCTAATTGTAGAGACATGGTAAACCTCCGATCTAACAGAAAAACAAACTAACCTATCGGGTTGATAGATTTCTTCAAAGTTGCGGGACGGTATTTTTAAAGTTTCGAGATCCCTGATAGCCATCCATCTGGGTTAACTGTCTAATGCCCTGGTTGGAGCGCATTTTGGAAATTACGCGATCCCTGATAATTCGACAAATCTGCCAGTTCTTGCAGCGTCTTTTCTCCGGTATATTTTTGTCCATTGATTTCCCACGTAGGGAAACCCTCAATTCCCGCTGCCTGACACGCCTGGGGCTGCGCGTTTTGCCCCTGGGGATGGCATTCCACGTAGTTCAACTGCTTGGCGGCTTCTGCACCAAAGAGGTGCTTTTGGTTCTGGCAGTGGGGGCAGGTAAATGCCCCGTACATTTTGGCTCCCGTTTGCTTAAGATGCTGTGCCAAAGCGATTTCAGCTGCACCAGAGGATGAGGCGATCGTATAACCACCTGGTTGGGCAGCAATACGTGGATTGCTCACGTTAGCGTAGATGCCGAGTGTGCCAACCAGTGTAATCATGCCAACGATCGTCCCAGTAAAAAATAGTTGCCCAACTTCTTCCCAATCCCGCCCAATAATGGACAGGACGAACAGGCTGGTTGACAGCAATGCTGACCCAATACAGTAAATACAGACTGCTTTGAGCACAAATGCAATCAGGTACATCAGATAGCCGCTGAAGATTGTCATGGCGGTTGCCCCCACGAACAGCAGTAGCCCAGTCCAGCGTTCTAAATTCGTGCGGAGTTCCTTTTGTTTAGAGGAGTTGACCAGCAGAGGAGCGATCGCAAAAACGACCATGCTGGCATAAGCAAGGAAACCAAACAGCGCGAGGGGCAACCCAAACACAGTTGCATAGGGACTGGAGAGAACGACATCACATCCTCCAGTTGGGCAAGCAGTAGGATCTCCAGTGAGCTTGGTAATCGTAAGATACGCAGTGACTGCTGCCCCAATCGTGGCGATTAGAGCCATGAGAGGGCGCGACCAACGATGAATCCAGGGAATAGAACGTTTACGAGATATCATGTTTCGTGCTTTAGGAGTCAATTAAACATTCATATGCCGACCACAAGTTTCTCTGTGGTCTTCTCCATGATTTTCTCTATGAGATCCTCCGTGATGACTAGAACTAAGGCTACCGATTGAAGTTTGGTTAGTTTGCACACCTGAACTAGCTGGCTCTTGAGACCGACTAGGCAGTGGTGAAGAAATGGCGGCAACCAAAAGTGTTGATGCAACTGCTAAACGATACATAATAACTTCCAACGATATTGACCGGATTTAGTCTAGGGATATCCCAATTAGTACACTTTTGCTTAACAGGAAATAACTTGTACGAGTCATATTGATTGTCATGGTGGACTTTATGGAAATACTCATTGAAAACATGGTGACTGCTGGTAGAACTTACGTCGCAAGAACACAACTAAATGGAGAAAACATTGATATCGTGACCTTCTCCTTAAGCTTCGCCAATTCGTGTATTAAACAAACGCATAGCATTGAGCGTTACGAACAAGGAAGATCCCATATCTTCTAGCACTGCTACTGGCAAACCAATTATCCCCAAAGTTCCCAAAAGAATAAACGTGCCATTCAAGACAAGTGCCAAGACAATACTTTGCTTGATTACTGACAGGGTGCGTTGGCTGAGTTTAATCGCATAAGCCAACCGTCGCAGGTCTCCACTCGTTAGAACAACATCAGCCGTTTCGAGGGTAACGTCGATGTTGCCCACTGCAAAACTGACATCGGCGGCTGCCAGAGCGGGAGTATCGTTGATGCCGTCCCCGACCATACCTACCACTCCAGCACGGCGAAGTTTGTAGATTGCCTGGAGTTTGTCTTCGGGTAGTAATTGAGCTTGATATTCATCAATGCCGACCTGTTGAGCAATCTGTCTAGCCACGGGAGAGCGATCGCCTGTCAGCATCACTAGGCGCTTCAACCCAATTCGTTTCAACGCTCGAACCGCTTCTGTGGATTCCAGACGCAAACCATCTGCTAGAGCGATCGTACCGATTAAGCCTTGGCGAGTTCCGACTAACACGGGAGTTTGTCCCTGCGATTCCATCTCGGTCAGTAAGGATTGAGCTGCTGCTGATAGTGAAATTTCTTGTTCAGTAAACAATCGGCGGTTGCCAACAAAGTAGATAGACTGTCTAAACTTTGCCCAAACTCCTTTACCAGGAACAGCAGTAAAGGATTCTGGAGACTCTAATTTCATTTCCTTTGCTTTTGCTTGTGCCACAATCGCCTTTGCCAACGGATGCTCCGATTGTTGTTCTAAGGAGGCGGCAATCAGTAGCACGGTATCTGCACTCATTTCCCCTAAAGTATAAACCTCTTGTACAACAGGCATTCCTTGAGTAATCGTGCCAGTTTTATCAAAGGCAAGGGTTGTCAATTGTCCGGCTGTCTCCAGTGCATTACCGCCTTTGAATAACACCCCTTTTCGAGTTGCCGCCCCAATTGCACTCACGAGAGAAACGGGGGTAGCGATCACGAGAGCGCAGGGGCAAGCAATGACAATCAAGACCAATGCTTTGTAGAACCATACATTAAACGGTTGAGCAAAGAACAACGGCGGAATAAATGCAATCCCTGCGGCAAGAGTCAGAACGATCGGCGTGTAAATGGTAGAAAAACGGTCAACCCACTGCTGGATAGGAGCGCGGCTCTCTTGAGCTGATTCCACTAGATGAATGATGCGGGAAACTGTTGTGTCTTTTGCAGAGTGGGTTACCTGAACTTCCAAAAAGCCAGTGGAGTTCAGCGTGCCTGCAAAGACGCGATCGCCCTTCTGTTTATCTTCCGGAATCGCTTCCCCTGTAATTGCTGACTGATCGACTGCACTCATTCCAGAGATCGCTATGCCATCTAAGGCAATGCGTTGTCCCGGTCGGATAGTCAGGAGTTCGCCTACCCCAATTGCTCCAACGGGAACTGTCACTTCTTGTCCGTTCCGCTTGACTGTAGCAGTAGGTGGAGTTAAATCCATCAAATCGCGAATGGCATTGCGAGTACGACTGAGGGTGAAGGTCTGTAATGTTGTCCCCAAGGTAAACAAAACGATAACTAGTGCGCCTTGGAACCAATAGTTCAGGATTGCGGCTCCAGTTGCGGCAAGCGTCATCAGCAAGTTCATGTCGGCTCGACGCAGTTTCAAGGAGATCCAGGCAGCTCGTGCGATTGGCAATAGGGCAACAATCAGGCTGATGGCATAGAAGCCTTGGGCAACCCAATTCAGTGAGAATACCCGTTCGACAATTACCCCCAGCACCAAGCCAATGCTACTAAAAAGGACGGTCTGTCCCCTTCTCGTCCTCAGCCAAAACTGCCAACCTGTTAAGTCAGATTTTGGCGCTCGTCGATCGACTGTCGGCTGGTGAGGTGGCATAGCTAAAGAGCCAGTGCCAGTATCTCCTACATTTGCGCTCGTCGCGTCCTCAACGGTATAACCCAAAGCAGTAACTCGATCGAGAATTGCTGATTCGCTAATCTCAATCGGGTCATACGATATTTCTAGCCGTTCGGTTGCAAAACTGACTGAAACTTCAGAAATCCCTGGCAGTTTCTGAAGGCTAGCTTCAATGGTCTTGGCACAGCTGCCGCAATCCATCCCACTAACCTTAGCTTGAAGTTTTTGAGTAGAGGACTGCACCGGAGCCTGCTCAATGGTGTAGCCCAAGCCAGTCACACGTTTGATGATGTCGGCTTCACTAATTTGTTGAGGGTTGTAGGATACGGTTAATCGCCCTGATGCAAAGTTGATCGATACCTCAGTCACTCCAGTTAACTGCTGCAAGCTAGCTTCAATGGTCTTGGCACATCCCGCACAATCCATTCCACTAACCTTGGCTTGAAGCGTTTTGCCTTGATTGGCTGGAACGATGTCAGTGGTGTAACCCAGAGCAGTGATGCGATCGCGAATGGCAGATTCATTCACAAGTTTAGGGTCAAAAGACACCTTTAATCGCCCTGTCGCAAAAGTCACGGATACCTCAGTCACTCCAGGCATCTGCTGCAAACTCGTTGTAATGGTTTTGGCACAGCCGCCACAATCCATACCGTCAATCTGCGCTTGTAGGATTTTAATAGGAGTGGATGTCATCTTAGGTGATTTGCTAGAAGATGGGGTTTAAGCATGGAAAGCTTTCTCGACTTCAATAGCCGATTCCAGGCTAAGTAAGACCAAGCAGATTGGCTTCTGGAATTAATTATCAGCATATTATCATTTACTGATATGTTAGTCTATCATTAGAGAGAGTTACGTAGATAAAACCAGCAAAATATTATTAGTGGCTGATAAGCTGATAGATATTTTAGAACTTACTGATGCTAATGATTGCTCAAGCTAATAAAGTAGCTAATAAAGTTGATTTGAAAGCCAAGTTCTTTCGCGGCTTTTCCGACTCCTCACGTCTATCCATCCTCAATGCATTGCGTGTTGGTCCATTAACTGTCAATGATATTGTCGAAGCTACAGGACTAAACCAATCTAATGTTTCTAACCATCTTGGCTGCCTGCGCTGTTGCGATCTGGTTGTTCGCTCTCAACGAGGACGTTACGTGTATTATCAACTTGCTGACGCACGAGTAACCAAGTTTCTAGACCTGGCGGATGAATTGCTAGCGGACGTGGCGAAGGGTGTCTACGAATGCACTCACTACGACCTGCCAAAAGAGGCTAAAAACGGCAAATGCACAAACTATTGAGATTTTTCTCCTTCAAATTGAGGATAATAAACACGCACTAGTTGCTCGTCTAGCGTACAAGAGCAAGATTGCTTAGTGTCCAACCTGCGAACGGCTTTTATTACGAAACCTAATGGTTAATAGAACCAGCACATAGAAGTGAAAGTGGCTACTGCTATTACAAAAGCCATGCCATCAACCAACTGCAATATGTCAAAAATGCACAATCTGACATAATCGGGTTAATATTCTTTGTGTAAAGGAGCAGAGCATCTTTCGAGCGCTCACTACTACTTGCTACTCGCCACTACTTACTAATGTTTAGAGCGTAAAATTTTCCTCGAAGCTTTGTCTTGTAAGCGGTTGCTCTAGTTCTAAACCTTCACCGCCCAAAACTTCCAACGGTTTGCCTTCTACCTCAATCCAGACTTTTGCCGTTGGATTTAAACTCGTGGCAGTATAGATAACTTGTGCCACGCGCCCAATCATAGCAGCACTACCACCGCCAGTAGCGAATTCTTCAGACAAATTAACGCGAACGCCATCCGGCTGAACTTTCACGTTCCGAAGCTTTGTTCCGGTTGGAATGGTAGTAGTTACCTCTTCCTTCTGAGGTCCTGCTAGTAAACTGTTGAAAGCCGCTTTTAACATGGTACTGGGCTGCCGATCGGCAGTAGCTGTAATCGCTTCGGAAACCAACTCTTGATTGCTACCAGTGTCCTTTAGCCAAAAGACTTGTGCTGTTTGCTCAACTTTCGGCTGTACAGATGGTGACGGCGACTGTTGCACTGTGTTGGGGGTAGTAGGTGATGTTGGAGATTTGGTAGAATTCCAAATCCACCAAGCAGTACCCCCTCCCGCTACCATTACTAATGCTGCAATCCCCGCGATCGAACCAATAGAACCACTACGATCCGGTTGTTTTGTCATGTTGACCCCCCTCCTTGGGGCTGGGATTGGGATGTTTGTGTAAGAAGGAGCATTTTAATTAACTACAGTTAACAACCAGCGATTTTTTGAAGATCGGAAGATGCTTCTAAATTGAGAAACAGTATAACTTCTCATTTTTTTTCACTTCAATTGTAATATTCGTACCTTCCACACAGAAGCTAGCCAACTTTAAGCGAGTCGTCTATGCGTCTTACTGCGCTGTCTCGATCGCTCTTTCATTTCTATGGGAATGGCAGGTTGACAAGATCGCGCCCGACCGGAACTACCTTGTGCATCGATCTCGCTATTAGATCGGCTTTATGTATGCACCTAGAGGTTGATACTTATGTCAAAAAATCAGAGAATATGAAAAGAATATGAAAATAAGTATTGGTAAAATGAATGGCTATCGCAGAAGACCGACCTAGTTTGCCTAAAGTTTGTCTTAGCATCCGAGTCCCCGATGCTAGAAGCTTTTGGCGTAAGGTGCTAGCTTCACATGAGCTAGCAAATCTGATTTGTGTAAGATATAGTGGCTCTGGCAACTGGGCAAAAGATATAACTGGGCAGTATAGATTTGGCTTCACCTCTACAAAAGCTTTGCGTTATTTCCCTGTAATCACCCTGCAAAACGGGGGGTTCTAGTATGAAACCTCATCTTACTCGGAGATCGCTTATAGGAGCAGGATTTCTCGGTGCCGGAAGTTTCTTCAGTAAACTTTTGCCAACAACTGCCTCTGTCCAAGTACAGAAAGTTGAGCTACCTGCCTATGGCACTCATAGTGACACGGCTGTAGAGCATTCAGTTTCTAAACATGGCGGTAGTCTGACTGTGGGTGATGTCGATTATGCCCGCAACGGCTTTAATCCCCGTGAAATGTTAACAGACTGGGATGCGGGTAAAGTTTCAAAACTGCCTGACGGTCGAACACTACGAGAATATGAAATCTTTGTCGAAGAACGGTTAATCGAAATTGCCCCCAAGGTTTTCTATCCAGCTTGGACTTATAACGGGCGCGTTCCAGGACCAACTCTGCGGGTAACGGAAGGCGATCGCTTGCGGATTCGCTTCTCCAATCGCGGCACTCACCCCCATACCATCCATTTCCACGGCATCCACTCTGCCCGGATGGATGGAGTTCCTGGTACTCTCGAAGCCAAGGCTGGACAAGAAGTTGTCTACGAGTTTGACGCTAAACCCTTTGGTTGCCACCTGTACCACTGTCACTCAGTGCCGTTCAAGCGGCATATGCATAAAGGACTCTACGGCGCTTTCATCATCGATCCCGATCCAAAACGGCATCCAGAAGCTGAAAAAGTTGCTTCATCTCGGCTTCTAGGTAGCTCAGAGAATGCCAAATGGCAAGAATTCCTCATGGTGATGAACGCCTTCGACACCAACTTTGATGAAGAAAACGAATTCTACGCCATCAATACTATCCCCCACGAATTCATGAAACGACCCATCCGCATCGAACGCGATCGCCCGGTGCGGGTTTACTTAGTGAATGTCATCGAATTCGATCCGCTCAACTCCTTCCATCTACACGCCAACTTTTTCGACTTCTACGACCACGGTACAACCCTAACACCAACCCAACGTACCATCGATACCGTGATGATGGTGCAAGCACAACGAGGGATTTTGGAGTTCTCGTTCCAAGATTTTGATCCTGGGACTTATATGTTTCACGCCCACCAGTCGGAATTCTTGGAACTGGGCTGGATGAGTGCCTTTGAGGTGGTGACATGAAAAGAGCATGGTTGTGGGCAATTCTGCCACTGGTACTACTGGCAGCTTCGATTGGGATCTTCTTGACAATCAATCCCCTTGCTCCCTTGGGAGTTTCAGCTCCTCCCATTGAAAATTTGACTGTGGAACGGACGGTGTTGGACGAGCAAGGCATCTCTCTACTAGTAAGGGCTAGCGGTTCGGAACCGATGCAGATTGCCCAAATTCAGGTAGATGGAGCTTACTGGGAGTTCAGCCAAAAGCCGCTAGGAACGCTGCCTAGGCTGACAACAGCTTGGATTAACCTGCCTTATCCTTGGGTTCAAGACGAAACCCATCACATCAAATTTATTACAAACACAGGACTGAGCTTTGAACACGAGATCGCGGTAGCTGTGCCAACACCGCAATTTTCTCTCACTCGTATTTTGGCATACGCCCTACTTGGTTTGTATGTAGGCATCTTGCCTGTAGGACTAGGAATGCTATTTTATCCATCCCTGAAAGCTTTGGGTGGGCAAGGAATTAAGTTCTTATTGGCTTTGACGATTGGAATGCTAGCTTTTCTGCTAGTGGACACAATTGAGTCAGGACTGGAACTAGCCAGTAAAGCAGCTAGCGTCTTTTCAGGTAGCGCCTTAGTTTGGTTGGTTACAACTGCTTCTTTCCTAGCTATTTTCACTATAGGCAGACGCGGTGGCAAGGCACCGGAAGGAACTGCTCTGGCTACTTACTTAGCTTTTAGCATTGGTCTGCACAATTTGGGGGAAGGGCTAGCGATTGGTGCTGCTTTTGCCGTCGGTGAAGCAGCGCTTGGCTCGTTGCTAGTTGTCGGGTTTACCTTACATAACATCACTGAAGGCATTGGCATTGCCGCGCCGTTAGTCGAGTTGCGACCCAAATTTACGACTTTTCTTGGATTAACTGCTTTAGCTGGTCTACCCGCAGTTTTAGGAACGTGGATGGGAGCCTTTGCTTTCTCTCCCCTTTGGGCAGCACTGTTTCTGGGAATTGGGGGGGGAGCCATTGTGCAAGTTATGGTGGAAGTTGGCTCGTACTTGGCACGGACAGCACGCAAAACGGGCGGAACTTGGCTTTCTAGAGTTAGCTTCGCCGGATTCAGTTTGGGACTGGCGGTTATGTACGCAACAGCATTGTTCGTCAATTTCTAATTTTGAAGCTTATGAAGCGCCGAAGTTTTCTTACCTGGATGGGTTTGGGTTGGCTAGCCAGCGTGTTACCTGTGGCGATCGCTGCTTGCACAAGTCAATTTAAGCGCCTTGAATCTAGACCTCGACCTGACGGCTTTCAAGCAATTGGTACTGTGGCTGAGTTAGAGCAAAATCCTGGCACAATTCAAGTGCAAGTGGATTCTATCCCTGTCATAGCGATTCGTTACCCTTTGCAGCTAGGAGCTTTAGTGGCTCTCAATCCTACTTGTCCTCATGCTGGGTGCAAGGTGGACTGGCAGAAGGACAATAGTAAGTTTGTTTGCCCCTGTCATGGTTCTGAGTTTGACCCTAGTGGCAAGGTCATCAGAGGTCCGGCTGCTAGAAATTTGATCGGCTATCCAGTTAAGGCTGAAGACCAAAGTATTTTAGTAAAGCTGGGTTAGAAGTGGCTTGCCACGTTTGTGAAGCTCATTGCACGTCGTTCAGCTACTGAACTGACATTTTTCTACTCTGGATTGTGACATAAGTACAGTTTGGGTAGTGCAATTACGTAAAGGATAGAGGAAAATAGCAAGAACCTAAGTTGTGGAACAAAATCGTTCGAGATGAAACTGTATTTGCTATGTCCAACCTGCGGCTCTGATGACATTATGAAAAACGGCAGAACCCGACGAGGCAAGCAAAACTACAAATGCCGCGATTGTGGTCGTCAGTTCGTGGAAAACCCTCAATGGCAACCAATTGCTTCAGAAAGTCCTTAGTACAGGACAAAAACTTGTGAAGTAGAGCAGAAAAGGGTTTCATAGAAATTGCGAAGTTTCTCGATGAAACCCTATGGATCAGGTTACTCTATTGCGGCAAACCTTGCAGCCTCACCTAGCATGGCATGGTTCACGGCTGACATTTCTAGCGCTGTTCCTAATTGCCCTGTTTCGAGCCAAAACTGTAAACCTAGCAGAACTAGCAACAGGATTTGCGGGACAAGCGCAAACTGACTCACATTACAAACGACTCCAACGGTTTTTTCGCTCCTTTGAACTCAATTACTATGAAATTGCTAAAGTGGTGGTGAAGCTGATGGATATTCCTGAACCTTGGGTGCTGAGCCTGGACCGTACCCAGTGGCAGTTTGGTCAAACCACATTCAACATCTTGACTTTAGGCATCGTTCATCAAGGGGTTGCGTTTCCTGTGCTGTGGTGGATGCTCGACAAGAAGGGGAACTCCAACACGTTGGAGCGGATTGACCTGCTCGAGGAGTTGCTGGCACTGTTTCCAGGGGTGTGACCTGAATCTGATGTAAAAAGCCAAAACCATTGCAATGAAAGTATTTGTGCCATTGACTATAGCAGACTTATGAATTCCCATTTTTGTTCTTTTAAGTATTTGGCATCCTTTGCAGAGCAAGAAAAATCTTGAATTAAATAGAACATCTAATTTTGGTCACACCCGTTTCCAGAGCGACGAATTGCCTATCTCAGTGCAGATCGAGAGTTTCTCGGACACGATTGGTTTGGATACCTGCTCAAACAACCGACGATTCCCTTTCGGATTCGCATTCGAGCCAGTGATTGCTTGAGTGATGGGCGAAAAAGTCTCAAAGCTAGTGTTGTCTTTCAACATCTCACACCTCAACAAATGCAGCTCTTATCCAAACGCCGTCGTTTGTGGGGCTACTGGTTGTATGTTGCTGCTCTAAGGCTAGAGGATAACGATTTGTTGGTGGTTGTCACTCCAAACTCGCCGTCCACTGCCATCACTGATTATTCTGCTCGCTGGGGCATTGAAACTCTATTTGGCATTTTCAAAACTCGTGGCTTTTGTTTGGAATCCACTCATTTTACGGACTCAGAACGGCTGAGCAAACTCTTCGCCCTCTTGACCTTGGCATTGTGCTGGGCATTTCGTACCGGTCAATGGTTGCACGAAGTCAAACCCCTGAAACTGAAAAAGCATGGGCGCAAAGCCAAGAGCTTATTCCGCTATGGTTTTGACCACTTACGCAGAATTGTCCTCAACTTGGAGCAGGAGGCTGACGGGTTTCTCGGTGCCCTAAAATTTTTGTCCTGTACTTAGCAGAAAGTCAAGCAATGATAGACCGCTTGATGCTTGAGAAGATACCACTGGCAGGCATTGCGCGTGTAATGCAGCTATCCGAGGACTGGTTGCAAAGCTAC
>NZ_JACJQX010000068.1:0-21211 GCF_014696895.1 Chroococcidiopsis sp. [FACHB-1243]
TTTCGTCTGGTGCGATGGCTGATGACTCATTTCGATGTATTTGCCGCTCATAGAGCTAAATCTGGCTTCATTTGGGCATAGAAAACTTTAAAGTCCCACTAGAGAGTTATTAGTAGCGATCGCAGTTGGGGGCTGTCGATTTTGGGGATACTGTACTGCTTGGGGTGGTTCGAGTAAATCCGACAAATCCAAGTGTAGCGACTGCACGAATAGATCGGCACATTTATCGACATCGACAACTGGTTCGGTCGGATTGTACTGGCTTTCCCATTCCCCGATCAGTGACTCTGCCCGTGCTGCGTAAACTGCTGCGATTCGCGCTAATCCCTCCGCTCCAATCGCCAACTGTTGTGCCAAAGTACGACTTTCCATGACTCGCTCTAGAGATAGCAGTAGCGCTCGCACGTTTGCTGTTTCGGGAGCAGAGGTAGCATCATCCAATGCCTGCCATAAATCTAATTCGAGCTGTACGATCTCCACAACGTCTTTATAGCGCTACACAGAAGCGTTAGGACGTTAGTTTAGGAATAGAAGAGTATTCAGGAGTGACAATGCCCGCCCCCTATAGCTATGACCTGCGTCAAAAAGCAATCGAAGCGGTTAAACGAGGAGAACGCAAAACAAACGTAACTCAGATGTTTAACATCAGTCGCAATACCTTAGATTTATGGCTCAAACGAGAAGAACAAACTGGGGACGATCAAGCCATCACCCACTTCCAAAAAGGCTGTCGGCACAAAATCACTGATTGGGATCGCTTTCGCGCGTTTGCTCAACAGCATGGTGGCAAGACCCAGACGCAGATGGCTTCGTTGTGGGGAGATAACGTGACTCAGCAAAACATCAGCCGTGCCCTGCAAAAGCTTGGCTTGAGTCGTAAAAAAAAACATACGGGGATCGAGAACGGGATGAGTTCAAGCGCCAAGCCTTCCAAGAACGATTGAAAACCATCCTCACTGCTCAACTTGTGTACGTGGATGAAGCAGGCATCGATAACCGAGAGGACTATCCCTATGGCTACTGCGAGATTGGACAACGTTTCTATGCACTCAAGTGTGGCAAACGCACTCAAAGAGTCAGTTGGATTGCTGCTCTCAAGCAGGAGAAGCTATTTGCGCCGATGACGTTTGAAGGCGCTTGCAACCGAGACTTGTTTGAAATGTGGTTAGCAGAGTGTTTGATACCCCAATTGCAAAAGGGGGATGTCATCATCATCGATAATGCCAGTTTCCATCATTCTCAGGTGATTGAGGAAATTGTAGCAGAGGCGGGATGTGAGATCTGGTATCTCCCTGCTTATTCTCCAGACTTAGACAAAATCGAGCGTTGGTGGTTTGTACTCAAGAATTGGATGCGGCAACGGTGGGATGAATTTGATAGCTTTCGCGATTGTGTCGATGCCGCTTTCAAATACTGTCCTAACGTGTATGCGTAGAGCTATATTTGTGGTAGTGTCTTCTGCGGTTCTGTCGTTGCCATCGCTTGAGCAATCGCGCTTAAAGCGGGATAATCATGAAGTTGAGACTGTACCACTGGTAAGATCTCCTGTACCTGACCCAGAATTGACATTGGATCTTTAGCAATTTTGCGTAGCAATGCCTGTCCCCGCTGACGAAATTGTTTAACTTCCTGGTTTAGGAGTTCGTAGGCAACTTGGGCTTGTCGAGCAAATTGTGCTAAGTTAATCTCTCCTGCCTCTCGCCAAATAGCTTCACAAATGTATTCTTGAAGCTCGGATGATTTATATATGTAGATCCGAATTGGATCTTGGGGTGAAAAGCAGACGTAGACTCGTCTGCCAATCCAGTCTCCAAGTTCACCAGCAACGTAAAGCCGTCCATTGAGTGAAATTCCCTGACGACCAACTCGACGCATTCCATCTTTGCTTGGCGCTGCCATCATCAGAAAATCTAATTCACGCTCTTGACGAATCTGTTGCTTTTGCCACCCTTGAGCTACGGCTGCTTCTAGTACTTCTAGAGGCGACTTACCTTCTAAACCAATCCCCGCTCGTCCGTGCGGTCGCTGCTCGTAAGCGACAATCCATGCTTCTGCCCAAGATTGAAACTCTTCTGGTGTCATGCAGATCTCGATCGCTCTTTCATTCCAATCGGGGTGGCTTCTCAATGCTTGTCGGTCACTCACGCTATGTCCGACAAATCCAGGTAGTTTTGGTAAATCGCGGTGTTAAAATGTATGGATGAATCGCTCGATAAAAGCTTTCTGTTCTGGATGCTTGGGCAAGCAGCGACTGGTTTTCACGCCTAAGTTTTCCAGGAAGCGTTTGACTCGGCGGCTGAGATATTCTTTGCCGCGATCGGTGCGAATGTGATCGGGAACGCCCCACTTGAAAATCGCAGCCGCGATCGTCAAACAAACCGCTTCCGCATTGGAATGTTGGGTGACGTACAACATCACACGGCGAGTGAAGACATCAACGCAAGCAATGACAAAGGCGCGAGTCAGTTGCACCGTTTCAGCCACTTCCGTCTTACAATTGATGTCCACTCGCATCGAGTCAAGCTCCCAGACATGATTCGGGTAGAACACCGATTGCGATCTCGATCCAAAGGCTGGACTAACTAATCCTTTGGCGCGATCTGGAGTCAGGTACAATGCCCACTCCTGTGGATGTTGTAAGCGAAATCGCCGTAACCAATCGCGCAATTGACCGCGTGAAACCCGATCGGGTTCTAACCCAAATTCAAGCTGCAAGATTTCATAGATTTGGCTTGCGCCCCAATGTTTTCCGCCTGCGGTGAGGCAAGTTTTAATTGCAGCTTGAAGATCGAAGTCTGCATCAATTTTGCCTGTGCCGCGACGATGACCATACTTGCCGCCGAGGGCTGTGATTTGATCGGCAGTCCGACGTAATTTTTGCTTGGCTTTCAGCGAACTGCGGGAAAGTTTGGGCAGAACCGCATAAACCCAATTGGGTAATTCTAATTGTCGTTGATTGTAAGCATCAACGAATGCAACATCTCGTTCCAAATGGGTTTTGAAATGGGCATGGTCGATCTCAGTCTCATACAGTCTCAGAATTGCCAACCAAGCATCGGTACGATCGTTGATTGTCGGTTTCAGTTGTGGTCTTAATTCACGGCGAGGTGATTGGGCTATTGCGATCGGGTGAACTGTTATCGTTGGAGGCAGAGCGGTTTGAGCTATCTTCCCTCGATCGTTGCTTTCGTTCAACGCAGTTTGAGCGATCGCAGGCAGACTGTGATGAGCATACTCGTTGCCACCCCCGCGTCCTAGACGTGGGCGTGATTTCCAGCCTTCGAGTTTGGCTTTGCGCGTGACATTATGGGAAGCAGCAGGCATTCCAGGAAGTCCGGACAATTCAGAAGCGGAATACCAGCGCTGTGCATCAGTTCGATGGCGATCGTTAAGCATACTCATATCAACATTGAAGTGCGATCGATTTGATCGTTGTTCTCCTAGTTACTAATAATGCCGTTTATTCTTCTCGTGTGCAGGCTTGGCTGAAGATCGAGCGACCGTTTTTGTATACCGTCAACGAGCCTTGTGCTTGGTGATCCCTGCGCCTTCCAAGTACTTGATATTCATAGTTGCCATGCTTGAATTTATACACTTGAGCCGCTCCTGTACTATCATTTGTGCCCTTGCCCAAACTTAAATTACCGAGCAATCCGATTCCGCGAAAGAGCAGTTTGCCTGAACCGTAACGCTTCCAGACATTCACGGTGTAATCGTTCGGGCATTTCAACGTCACGATCAAATCAGCCGTCGAATCCGCAGCAGCAGGCAAAGCAAAATGGGCTGAAACAACAGATGGTGCCGAAAGTGCCGCAGTAGCGGGTAAGAACAGCAAGGACATTTGTGCATTAGAATCCAATTGAGTATAGAGAACTGAAAAATGAAGACATTGATCGAGTCGGTTAGATGAATCCTCCTACCAATCTCTGTCACCGTGATGTAGAAAGATTGAATTCGCGGGATTTTAGAATGTGTGGGGAAGCGGTTGTAAACTTTGCATTTGTCGCTTAGTCAGTGCCTCTCGCATTGAATTCGATACAATGCCATCCACTGGAAGTCGCTGTTGAACAAACTTGACAACCGCGATCGTCGTTGCGTCATACAGGAGGCGATCCAGAAGAATATCAGTATGATTAGCTTGCTTGAGGTCGCCGATCGAGGTTTGCATCACTCCCCTCTTTAATCACTCCTATTGAAGAAAATTTTTAGGGAAATTTGAAAGCCATTGCGCTGTAAGACTTTCAGCTTAGATTTTCGCCTAAACTCTTCTCTAACCCTCTTCTGTCACTCTAGGAAAATTTGACGAAATTACGTGGTTTCAGCCAACGAAAAATCAAGGTTTCAACCCAGTTTGACAGAAGAGGGTCTAATTAGGCAACAGGCATAGATCCAAGCCCAGAAAGGCTTTTAGAATTTGCTCTCGTCAAAGTGATTAAAGAGGGACTCTTTGAATTGCGGTCAGGGTCATTGAGTCCAGCATTCCATTGACTTCAAGCTGACGATCGAGTTGGAATTTCTGGATTGCCTGTACAAGTTGTGAATTCGTTAACGGGCTATCATTGAGCGATAACGGAAAGGTTGCATCAGCCATTTCATCTTGGTTCGTATATCCCAACCCATTCAGGATGCTACGCAGTTGTGCATTGGTGTAAGTCATCATTCCCATGAGTTCATCTCTTGAAATCAAAGATTTTTTTGAAATCATTACGGAAATACAATCTTAGGAACTGCTGCATGTCCAAGATAGAGATAGGCAGCCGATCGCAATACAATTTCAGAGTAAAGAATCTTCTGAATTTCCAAGTTAGGAACTCGCTTTGCGGTGAAGTGATAAGCCGCGATTTCTCCTTCTAAGCTGAAATCTGTGTCGCTTAAGTAGTGGTCGTAGTCGTGCATTCCTTGAAAAATAAAGCCATAGATTGGATTAGGATAAATTGTCTGAGGGGGCGACATGAAATCTAGAATGCAGACAGGATAAGCTCCATAGCTCGTTGACCTTGTAAATAATACTGAAGCTTATTGCGATTTAATTTCATTAGCTGCATCACCAAGTCCCAACAAGACTCCATAAAATTCACCCAAGTTTGTCCGTATAAACCGATATAAAAACTACTATGTCTTCTCTGGACTCGTCCATATTCCTTGATTCTACCGACATATTTCTGCACGCCTTTACGTTTAATGCTTTGCCCTTTAAAAGTCCTTAAGCTATAAGAAAATGTGATTAATAAAATTAGGGAAATCAAGCGTTTATCTTGAACATTAGTTTCCTCCATATTATAGCCGCCGCTCTTAAAATCCCTAAACATTTCTTCGATATCAAATCTTTTTTTATAACTAGCAACTGCTGTTGATAAATTTTCTAAGTTTGTCATGATAAACCATCCTTCCTTGGGTGCTATTCCTCTGAGTTTACGTCGCCATGTACTAGCTAAATTAAATCCCGCAATTTTAGAAGTTTTAGTTATCTTTATCTCTTCAATAAATAGAGAGATTCCAGGTTTTAATCCTAACTCATTTAGCTCTTGCCATTTTCCTTCTTCTTGCTGAATAAATTCATTCTTTTTTAATCTTAAACAAAAGAGTAATTTTTGCTCTTGCAGCCAGTTAGCTAGTTTTACCGAACAAAATTCACGGTCGCCTAACAGAATGACTTTGTATTCTTTAAACAAGCAAGGGTAATACCTGAGTGATAAGTTCTCTCTGTTCGCTAAAGTTACTGCTTCCTAATTTATCGAGGAATTCAAAATATACAGGAATAGCTCTTTTTTCATAAATTAGGCTAATCATGATTAAATTTTTACGCTGCCAGAGCGTTCGGTCGATCGCTAAATAAAGCAGCTGATTTTTGCTGAATTTTTGAACCAACCATTTTTGCAGGATGGGGAACCAGAGTGTTTTTATATTCAAGCTAGGTAATGACAAAAATCTTTGTAATTTCTTCCGTCTGCTCTCAAACAAAATTGGGAGTGGGATGGCAGCGGCAAGTTTTTCTAAACTGATTTGCTTGAGGGATTGCAAAATATTAATCAGAATATTAAACAGCAATACTTCTGACGGTTCTAGTTGATTTTCTAGGTGTGTTTGATACAATGGAGGTAACATTTATTAATAGATAGGTCTTGTTGAGAATGACTGACCTATCTTTTTTTACCATAATTCGGTCAAAGCATTACGCTGTCTCGGATTCGGGATGCTTGTCGCCCCGTCAGGATAAATTGTAGAATCATAGCTATCGGCAGCGACCCAAAGTTGTCCTCGCTCAATATCCGCAAACATCTCTTTGGCATCTGCGTAACGCATATAGTCTGAGAACTGTAGATTCAACGGCAATTGCTGAAATTCCGTCATTAACCAATCACAGAGTTGCGCGATCGCTTCATCAGAAATTTCGGCGGGCTTGCCTTCTAGGTAGAGTTTGGCAAGCGTTTCAACTTGAGTGGTTGGTTTTGTAGCTGTGAGCGTCATTTTTTTACCTTCTGCTCGAATTACTATTACTTTGACAAATGCGATCGCGTTTAGTCACTGAAATCAATTTGTGTCATTTGTGCTAGTTGCAACCACCTTTACTAGAGTATGAGGACTTTTGAAAGTGAGTCGCGCATCCGGTTGCTGAAGTGCCACCATCGTTTTTACGTGTTCACATTCATCATCACGAATATTCACAAATACGTCATAGAGAGTATTGACATGAGGACGGCGAAAGAAAGAATCTGGTGTGGTCTGAACTTCTTCAAACATATACAGATCGCCATCTCGGTAGTAGTCGATCGCAATCTGGGGAGCAGGCTGCGCTTTGAGTTCTATTTCATGTTCGTTCAAGTAGCCATTGTAGGTGTGATAAGCATGATTCTCGATCAGTTCCATCAAGTAATAGGCATACTTAGGTAACGCCATGTAGAGCGGCACGACAACCCAATAGTATGCAACTGCAATGTGTTCCGCAACAAAGCGATCGATCCACAACCGATTGCCGCCGAGTGATTCCATAATCAACAGATGATGCAGTTCGTTCCAGGTTTGGGCAAAGTGAACTTTTAACCAGTCTGCTTTGCGCCAGTAACCTAGCGTTTCATACAAATGCAGCACCGAGAGATAAGAGAAGTAAGGCACACGGGCGATCGTTTCTAGTACATAAAACCGAGCATAGGAACGATTGCTGTACACAACATCCACAACAAAAACGAAAAAACTTACGATCGCTCGAATTAAAACTTTCATCTTGTATTCCTCCAAATCAATCAAACGAGTTGATGTCCTCCATCCACATGCAAGACAGTTCCTGTAATGAAGCTATTCTGCATCAGATAAAGCGCTGCATTTGCCATATCTGCTGGTGACCCAATTCTGCCAACGGGGAGCTGTTCACTCACGGTTGCAAGAAACGCTTTCCGCTGTTCTTCCGGCACACCTTGCCACATGGGAGTTTCAACAACGCCAGGTGCGATGACATTGACGCGAATGGGTGCAAGCTCGACTGCGAGTGAGCGACAAAAAGCAGCCAGTGCGCCATCAACCGCCGCAATCAACGCAGTATGAGGAACGGGTTTCCAGGCTGAAAAACCCGAAAAGAAAGTGATTGAACCCGTCCTGCTCAAGCGAGGCGCAGCGTGTTTGACCGCGTAGAATGGTCCGAGAATCTTGCTGGTGACAACTCTTTGAGCATCAGCACCACAGAGTTGCTCGATCGGTGCAAACGTCAAGTCGGCAGCCGTCGTGACTAAATGATCTACACTTCCAACTTGGGCAAACAGCGATTTGATTGCCTGTTCGTCGCCAATGTCGGCAACGATCGCTTGTGCTCCCTGTCCGATTCCGATCGCGGCTCGTTCTAGCCTATCTTGCTTTCGTGCGGCTAATGTTACTTTTGCGCCTGCTTCAGCCGCCGCTTTTGCTGTGGCAAGTCCCATTCCAGAACTTGCTCCAATAATGACAACCTGTTGATCTTGAAGTAGCATCATTCCCTCCAAAGCGATAATTGAAGATTGTCCTAAGCAACTTGCAAAACAATCTTTTAATGTATACGCCACGATTGCGCGACGATCGAATTACTCCACAGCAGAGCTTGCTGCTTCAAGAATCAAATTGGTAACCTCTCTGGAACGAGAGATATAGGACACGTGGCTTGCTTGAAGCTCAGTTATTTTGGCACCGATTCGGCTTGCCATGAATCGCTGAAGCTCAGGGTTAATGGCTCGGTCTTCCTGAGCTAAGAGATACCATGAGGGAATGGTCTGCCAAGCTGCGCTTTCCACCGATTGCTCAAACGTGATGCTAGCGGCAGGCTTTTGTGCCACTGCCAGCACCTGCGCTTCGGCTGGCGATACGTCATGAGCAAAGACTTCGTGAAACTTCTCGCGATCGATGTAAAGGAAGCCTCCTGCATCTGGGACAATTGCTGTGACAAGTGGAGGGGGTGGGTATTTGCCAATTAACTGGCTAATGCTGTCGCCTGGTGCTAATGCCCAACCCGCGATATAAACCAAGGCTTTCACATGCGGGCTGCCAACCGCCGCGCCTGTGATCGCAGCTCCACCGTAGGAATGACCCACTGCAACAACAGGTTCCGGTTGAGCATCAATCACCCGCTTGGTGATGGCAATATCATCTGGAAGAGAAATCAGCGGGTTTTGCACAGCGGTCACGTTATAGCCAGCCTGTATCAGAAGTGGGATAACATGCTGCCAGGATGTACCATCCGCCCAGCTACCATGAACCAGAATGATCGAAGGTTTAGTTTTGGACATAGAGATTACTCCTTGAGTTGATTGCTAATCTACGGAACCCGAAAAGCCTGGTTTTTGATGATTGGTAATCAATGGATTGAATGCAACTTCAAGCATTAATGGATTGTTGATTTGATCCAAAAGTTTTTGACATTAACATGACTCACAAATCCTTATTACTGATTGACAGAAATACACGTTGAAGCCACTAGCAAGAGAATCTAGTTATGGCGGCTCCTGTCGGCGTTCAAGTTCCTAAAAAGGCGAGATCGCTTTCGATTCAATGGCTTTGCTGTGTGCAACGGATTTACTACGTTTTTGTAGCAGCGGAGGGTAAGGTTCCGGGCGATCCCAAAATCTCGTCGCCAATCTCAGCAGAAACGCGATCGAACAGCGCCATGTCCGGTGTTTCTGCCTTATTCTGCGTTCCTGTTGCTTCAATTAACCGAGCAAAGGCACTGGGTGCAGCAAGTATCAATCCACGAGCGGGACGATCGCCAATTGCGGCAACAACGTGAGGTGTGCCAACCGGAATCAAGAAGTTTTCACCTGTGCTGAGTACAACGTTGTTCTCACCTGCCTAAATCGTGAATTCTCCTTCCAGCACATAGAGTTGCTCCAAATAGCGGGTGTGGCGATGGGGAGGAGTCTGAGAGCCAGGCGGAAAGTACCCTTCAATTAGATCGTACTGTCCTCCAGTCGTGGTGCGATCGGCAAGGATAGTCAGGTAAGAACCAAAAAACCAAAAAGATTGTGTCATAAAATTGCTCCTAATGATTAGGGTGTAAGATGTCCGATCGTCGAATGAAAGACATCATCTGGGTCATATCTCCGCTTGAGGTCGAGCAAGCGCTCATAGTTCGACCCGAAAGCGAACGGAACGCGCTCCTGCTCCTGCTCATCTAAGAGATTGATATATCCCCCTTTGAAGGCATAAGGTTCAAGTGAGCGTGAGATGTGCTGTGCCCATTGGAGATGCCGCTGCTCTTCGTCGGGAGACTGGGGTTCCCAGGCTGCGATTATCTCAACCATGAGATGATCCTGGCGCAGCGCAAAAGCGGTTTCGGATACACCCACGCGACTCGCAGTTCCATGAAAGTGATGAATGTTGATCGTTGAAAACGGGGAAGGAAGGGGCAGTCCTTGTTCGATCAGCGCCTCGATCTCCCCAGTCTGCAAAACAGCCAGCGATCGAGTCTGGAGATAGTAGTTGCGACCTGCTGGAGTATACGCATCCAACTGATGAATCAGGTCATAATACGTAACGGGTTGTATCTGCTCGACCAGCAGACTACCAAAGGTACGCAGGGGTGCAATGATCTGTTCACCTGCTGCGATCGCACCACAATAGGTGGGTGAGAGAAACAGAGCCGTTGCACCATCGGATGTTTGAAGAAATCCAGACCGGATGGTTAATTCATCGGGTGCAGTGGTGATAAACTCGTTAAACTTGCGGAGCACGGTTCTAGCTTGCTCTAGCGGATAGAGCAATATCCCCGATAGTACTGTCGTAAGTGAATGCAGACGATACTCCAGGGAAACCACAACGCCAAAGTTACCACCCCCACCCCGCAGTCCCCAAAGCAAATCTGAATGCTCTTCGGAACTTGCGGTGATAAGTTGCCCGTCGGCGGTTACGACCTGTGCGGATAGCAGGTTATCGGCAGCTAGTCCGTAAGCCCCGATCAGTGAGCCATAGCCTCCTCCTAAAGTCAGTCCTGTCATGCCAACGCTGGAGACGGTTCCTGTAGTCGTCGCTAATCCATATTTTTCTGCTGCTCCGATCAGTTCACCAGCCGTTACTCCACTTTGAACTTGGGCTGTGCGTGCAACTGGATCGACGGTAATAGTTTTCATCTGAGATAGATCGATCGCTACGCCATTCTCACGCAGCGATCGCCCAAAAATTTCGTGTCCTGCTCCTCGAACCGAAAGGGGCAATGCGTGTTCTCGCGTCCAGCGAACCGTATGAATCACATCTTCTACAGTTAAACAACGAGCGATCGCAGCAGGGCGGGTCTTCACCCTGCCATTCCAAAGTTGGCGCACCGATTCGTAGGCAGCATCATTTGGCAAAATAAGCTGTCCGGTGAGCAGTGCTGCGAGATAATCAAACAACGTTTTATTCTGACTAGGCGTAATTGTCATCGTTTCTTCTCTCCATGTTGTAAATTGAGTCACTCAACGATGTTCTAGTTATTTTTCTTATTTCTCAAAGGGTTGATGGCTCCAGAACACAGACTTCGATGAGTTGCTTCTTGGTATCCTCAACTTTCACCGCCTGAGAATACCCGTACTCTTGCTCCCAGGGCATACTGAGACTTTTTGTTTCCTTGGTGATTGTCGTAAATACCTCCTTTGGAGTTAATCGTTAAACTGCTCAAGATCTCGATCAACTCACTGTGAATCCGCCGTCGATAACTAACGGTTGTCCAGTGATGTAGCTGGCAGCATCAGAGCAAAGAAAAACAACTGTTTGAGCAATTTCTTCTGCCTGTCCTATGCGTCCCATTGGCACCATAGATGCGAAAAGATCCGCTGTGATGTCCACCTGGTCAATGCTACGAGCAAACAACTCAGTCGCAATAGCGCCAGGGTTAACCGCATTAATCCGAATGCCCTGCTTGGCATAGTCGAGCGCTGCCGCTCGTGTCAGCCCCACGACGGCATGTTTACTCGTGACATACGGAGATATCCCTGGAAACGCAATCAACCCTGCTATCGCGGAAGTATTGACGATCGCCCCAGCTCCTTGAGTCAGCATTTGCTGGATTTCATATTTCATGCACAAGAACAGTCCCCGCACGTTGACCGCCATCAGTTTGTCAAAGTCTTCGATCGATTGTTCGTGCAGGGGTTTAGAGCGTGCCTCAATGCCCGCATTGTTGAAGGCACAGTCGAGTTTCCCAAACTTCTCGACTGTGGTTTGCACAAGCGCTTTTATCTCGGCTTCGTTCGAGACATCCGATTGCACAAATAAACAGTCAACGCCAGCATCTCGTAGCTGAGCTTCCGTTGCTTTACCTTCTAGTTCGCGTCGTCCTGAGAAAACCACTTTAGCTCCTGCAACGCCGAATGCTTTAGCAGTTGCCTTTCCAATTCCCGAAGTTGCTCCCGTAATCAAAGCCACTTTATTTTCAAGTTTCATCGTTTTCTCCTTTTATAGTTGAAAAATCCTGGAGAGAGTGCTATTCATTTGCTCTGAAGCGCCAGTTTTTACTGTTCAGTCACAGTTGTGGTAGGAAACTTGCTCTAATGGGTGCGACGCATCAATGCCTTGGATGGCAAATTAGGATTGAGAACCTTCTCGGCACTTGCAGCACCCACAACGGGTAAGGCAGCCACATCAATCAGCCCCAGTTGAACTAGCACAGAAGCTTGGCGTTCTACCTGCTAGTTCACCTCGCTGATATTTAGCTAACAATTGGTGATATGGGTTTCTAAAAATGTTAACAAAGCCTCGTATGGCGTTCCTCATTTACCAGTGGTTGATAATTTCGCCCACTAGGTTATCAACCACTACCGGACTCTCGAAGTAAGTTACCGATGGTTCAGAGCCATATCGCTCGACAATGGATTTTTTAAAGTCGTCGGTGTAGAGGCGTTCCGCAGCCGCTTTAGATTCCCATAGGTAAACGCCCCCAGCCGTCCTGCCATCTTCGGATAGCAAAAAGTATTTCCGGATCAAGCCCGGTACTTCACGGAGCCTAGGCGCAAGATTGGAAAAGTCTTCTTTAACCTCGTTACCAGTTAGGGGAGTGGATAGGTTGAATTGAACTAAGGCGGTAATCATGATGTATTCCTCTTCAATACTTACGCGCTACCACAAGGGGTTGGTAATATCCGCTGGCTTCTGGCATTTACCAGCCAATGTCTAAGAATCAATAGTGCTTCTCCAATTGTTTGCAGCAGAACCTGATTCTCTTATGTTGCTGTTTAAGGTAGCTTTTGATTGCTTGAGCACTTGCAAGTGTAGATTGCGACGAAATACTCCAGCGGTTGTAGTAGTTTGTCGATCATTGGATCGTCAGATTTAAGGATGCCGCGATCGCTGCTCCAGCAATGCCTCCACCATTCAGGATTGCGATCGCAAAGTGCTTGCAGTAAATGCGAATAGGAATCGTCAAATGCCTCGTTTAGGCTAGGCTTGCCTGCTAATCCTGGCTTCTGGCGCAGCTTGCGAATGGCGAGGCAACAGAGTCGCAGGTAGGATGTCATTTTTAGCTGTCGTGGCATCTTCGTCAGTAGTTTAGTTCTTGCATAATTGAGCAAATGAACAATCTCTTTGTCGAGGTCTGTAGAGCAAAATTCAGTGGTTTGGGTTGCGGTTAACATAGTTCAAAACTCGAGTTGCACCTAAGTCATTTAAAAGCGAGCGCAAAATTGATGGGTGTGTAGCACCGCCTCACCACAATCGGGAATCCACGCTGCCCACTGATCCTCTGATATCTGACAAAGTAGCAGTGCTTCGTCAAAACTAAAGGTACTGGGAAGTCCCAAAAGGTGTACCCAAGTATCAGCCTGGAACTCCTGCTGCGACGATTTGAGGTGAGACTGGTTTGACCACTCCAGATTCTGCTTTTGAGGTCGAACACCAAAATCTTGTATGTAGGAATTGAGTTTCATCGTTTTGTTTTCCTTCCTGGTAGACAACACACAATAAAAGCTGGCTCATCTCTAGCAACTAGCCTTATTCAAATCTCTAATACAGCTATAGATAGAGAGGAATCTTTCCTGTCTGCGATCCCTTTCTTGGTTAATGACTCCGGCTCTTTCGCGGTACCCCGAAGCCGGGGTAGTGGGGCAACAGTTCCGCCGTTTCTTCCCGCGACAGGAAACGAATACCGTTTGCAGCACCCAGGCGGATGGCATGGCTAGGATCGTCCGTCATATAGGTGACCGCCTCAGTGGGAAGGCTCATGCTTGTTGCAGGTTCAGCCATTTCGATGAAGTAGCGATCCAGCCCAACCGCGCAATCGCCCACCGCTTGAACCAAGATCAATGTTCGGAGGTGCGGGGAGCGGATATAAAAAGCGTGCGGCTTGCCTTGAGGTAAGAAGATTGTTTCCCCTGCATGTGCCACTAAAACCTTGTCTTCGCAGTAGAACTCCATCTCGCCCTCAAGCACGTAATATAACTCATGCTCCCAGTCATGAACATGAGGAGGCGGTTCATTACCAGGTTTCGCCTGGTACTCCATCAGGGCAAAGCGCCCCCCAGTGTCCTCGCCTTTGGCAAGGAAGGACATGAGACTTCCCATGTAAAACATAGCCGAGTCGAGCGCAGAGGTGCGCTTGTATGCTTTTAGTGATGCCGATTGAACTTGTTCCATCATTCTCCTTAATGATTAATTCTGTTGCAAAAACTTCTGTCGATTTATGCAGCTATGACACGCGCCTAATTTTAAAGTGTCTGACTGCCTCAAGAAAAACTTGTCGCTCTCGTTGTGGACGGCGATGTCTGAGTTGAACATTGCTCTATATTCAGTGATGATATGCAGCACATAAGCCCAGTTCCCGTAACGATCTAGCTTACAAAACTACCTGAAAGCGGGTAGTGAACCGCTCAAGCTTATAGAGCTATAGATAGGAAGAAATCTTTCCTGTCTGCGATCCCTTTGTTGGTTAATGACTCCGGCTCTTTCGCGGTACTCCGAAGCCGGGGTAGTGGGGCAACAGTTCCGCCGTTTCTTCCGGAGTCAGCATCTTGACTCCGTACTTGGCAGCCAGCGCGATGGCGGGGGCTGGATCGGAGAGCGCGTATGTGGTTGCGTTCGCAGGTAGTTCCATGCTGGTGGACGGACTCGACATCGCTTCAAAATACCCGTCCAGACCGTACCCGTCTGGACCGCCTGGTTGCAACAGGGCGAGGAACCGGAGGGTGGGCGACAGGTAGTAGAACGCGTGCGCCTGGTTCCGAGGGAGGAAGATCGTTTCGCCTGCCCGCACTGTCCGGACTTCGCCCATGCAGTATACCTCCAGTTCGCCTTCTAGAATGTAATACACCTCATCCTGGTCATAGTGGAGATGGGGCGGCGGCTCATTTCCCGGTTTCATCCGAAGCTCCAGAAGGACGAAGCGGTTTTCGGTCTCGGCGGATGTCACGAGAAAAGTCATGAGACTGCCCATGTAGGATCGAGTGGTCTCCGTGACCGCGCTACGAACGAAGAAATCTGCTGACTGTTTCATGATTTGACCTCTGATATTAATGCGACTGTCGCGATCGCAATTGGTTTTGTGGTGATTTAAGTCTTGCAACTCAGTCGTTGCATTGTTTGCCTGAATTCAATAGATGCCTAAGAACATTCAACGACTGCATTTTTAGCAAATAGGTCCACCCAAGGCATGGATATCCTTGACAACCAGTGCTAGATGAGTGGCAAAAGCCTGTCTTTCGCAGTTGTATATTGCTTTATATGCACTTAAGCTTGTACGAGATTTTCCTGATTCTTTGTACCTAAAGTGTACTAAGTTCCAATGCTCAACGTCTTTCGGATTCTTACCACGATTTATCAAATTCTTATGGTGAAGGGCGAACTTGCTTTGGTGTCAGTCCGGTGACTCGCTTAAACTGTTGCGTCAAATGACTTTGACTGGAGAAGCCTACTTGTAAGGCAATGTCTGCGATCGCCAAATCCGTTTTCAACAGCATCAACTTTGCCCGTTCCACACGCTGTTGAATTACATACTGATGCGGCGAAATTCCCATCGCCTGTTTGAATAAACTCGCGAAGTAAGTTGGGCTGATACCGATAACGCTTGCCAGTTCAGCCAAGGATAAATCTCGATTCAGGTGAATTTGAATATAGTCGATCGCTTGCTGCAATTGTGTATGAGTTAAGCTTCTGTTCTGGAATGTAATGGTTTGCGTGAAGGTGGAATAGTGGCGCAGCAGATGAATTACTAATACTTGGGTCAATGATTCAACATATAATCGCCCCAGGATGACGCCTGACTGCATCTCAGCCAAAAGCAGCATCGCGACCTGATGAAGCTGTAAATCTTGCTGACCGAAACGATTCATGAGGGTGAACTGCTCTATATTAATTTCAGACGCTTGGGCAACTTGTCCGACCAACTCCGGCTGTAAGTGAATATGTAGTTCTGACTGGAATGTCTCACTTCCTGGACAACGCCAGTAGCTCGGTTGTCCCGCCGGAACAAAGAGGCTGTCACCCTCTTGAACAGTTGATTCATACAGGCGCTCGTCAGATTTCTGGGTCAAACGACCAGGTTGCCCCAGGGGGAATTTGAGCCAATGATTTGACAGGGCAGGAAGTTCAACTTCACCTGGATTGAGAGAATTCTGATACTGCTCAATCAAGATTCCATTCCAGTCCATTTGCCGACTGGACAACACCAGAGTTTTATTGGTTAACCAATGGTTGAATTCGCTCGGTCTAAGAAGGCTATTGATCGCAGATTCTGTTTTCAGCATTTGACTTACCTACTTTGAAAGATAAAAGTTCCAATTTTGTTTAGCGGTTTCAGGATCGGCTGCAACGTGTTCGGCACAGTTGAGACGAAGATGACGATCGCCAAAGGGTGCATTCACCAACGCACAATGATGTGGACGATCTGACCCTGGATACCGATTGGGCTGAAAGAATTGACAGGTAACACACATTCTTGCCACTGAAATCTGTCCCTGTTGTTGAAGCTTGCGAATCATTTTGATCAGCCCCCGCAGAAAGATGACTTGTTCCTCCGCGGATAGCTCATTTACGGTGTTGAGCAGAAAATCAGACCAGGACGCTGTTTGTGTTGCGGTCTGCTGTCCTTGAGTGGTTAACGTGATGGCGATCGCTCGTCCATCTTGAGGCGATCGCGTTTTTCGCACTAACCCTTTCTCAACCAGTGACGTAACCGCATCGCTGGCAGTAGCAGCCGTAACCGCAAGATGTTTCGCCACCTCTGACAACCGCATTCCAGCATCGCCTTTATCAATCAGAAGCGCTAGGATTTGTCCTTGAGTCGGTGTTAAGCCTTGTTGTCCAGCATCCTGCCAGGATTGACTTTTCAGCGCTAGCCCAATTTTTTCTAGCCCAATCAAGATGTGCTGTTCGATCGCGCTTGAGGCATCGAAGGGATTTTCGCTGACACCAACGGTCGGGTTTTCAGCAGGAAGGGCTAATTCTGTATCGCGATCGCGTTGAGTTCTGTCCATGAATACTGACCGTATAAGACACCAGGTAAGTGAATAGCCCCATCAACCAGCGTTCACGGGTCATTTCCCCGCGTAACACAGCACCGCCATGATTAATCGCGAAGAGTAACGATCCTACAACGAGAGCTACTTTTAAGTCATTGGGTCGCAGGGCTGAATCAGTCCAGACAGTATAGCAAAACTTCAACGTTTTCAGCATGGCACCATCCTCATTTAAGCAATTGCTTGCAGTGTTTCAATTGCAGCCCGATCATTCGGTTCATTCAACACATTACTTGCATAGTTTTTGGGTCATTCCTTTAACGATGCGGAGGTGTTTTTCGATGCGCTCGATCGCTGCTGCTTCAGGCGTATGCCCAAACCATTCATCTAGTAATTGCAGGTTTTGGTCAACCAGAAGAAAGGACGGTGTTCCTGGTAAATGATTCAATGTAAAGGTTGCTGATGTTTTGGCGTGCCGCTGCAAATAAGCGTTCACCTTTTGGCGCAGTGCTGCTTGCTCTGATTTGGACAGGCGATCGAAATCAGGAATCGTTTCAGTTAAAGCCTCAATGTTTTCAAGTGTTGCAAGTGCTGCACCTGTGGTAGATCGATCGACTGCAACGGGAAAGTCGATCGTTTGAGAGTAAAATTCTCCTAATGCTTGCCGAGTTGCTCCAACCAGTTTCATCTCCGTCAGAAGCAACGCTGTATTGGCAGCAGTGTTGTACTCAAAATCCTCAAAAGCCGTTGAGAGTCCCAGGATATTCAAGCCCAACTGACGATACTTCCAATACAACTTATTGACGAGGGGAAAACCGTAGATGAAACAACCAGGACAGTTGACTTGAAATACAAACAGAAGATTCAGCGCTTTGAGGTCAAAAGAACCTTGCAAGACGCGATCGATCTTGAGTTGGATTGCCATGATGCTACTCCTAAGCAAATCGAGTGGGGTTACCATTAACAGAAATCAGGCGATCGAGCCGAATCTCTGTTCCGTCTTTGAGCTTCAAAAAATCGGCTTGGTTTGCAGCATAGACATCCACGATCCGATCCTGAACTTCAACGATTTCTCCAGTTACAGTGCGGTAGGAAATCCAACAGGTTTGCCGCAGCGTTGCCAAGGCTTCTAGCCGATCGTGAAAACCACAGTCCACTAAACAATAGTCATTCATTGCCCAACTCCTTCCAATAGTTGTTAGCAGCAGCGATCGTGGCAAACTCTGTAGCAACCGTTTGTCCTATGACGATCAACATCATGGCATCGTTACCATAGACTTCTCGTAGCTGTTTGCGCTTCTCCTCATCGGGTTGAGTCAGCTTGATAATCAGTCGCGCCAGTTTCACGGCTAATTGCCGTCCTTCCTCAGGCGTTTCGGCGATCAACGAGTTGTTAGGAACCAGTGCAATCGTATCCATTGTTTGTTCTCCTGTTAGTATCAAACTTTCTGGTGAGTAATCTGCACCTTCCAGCATTAATTGAGTCACAACTTCATACGCCTCTATCCATGCTTGTTGCACGTCAGGAGTCCAGGCTCTACCCAGACTTACCTCAAAAGCTTTAAGCAAGCTACTGCCCACCATTGGATAGTGTTGCGGCAATACACCGTACTGTGTGTGTCGAGTGCCCAAGCCTCTCAATACACTGCTTAAGACATCTGGTTTACCCAGGTTATTGACGGTAAAGACGAGAGATTGAAACAGTTGCTTGCCCTGCTTTTCCATGTTAGTTTTGGCAAACAAAGGCTGGACTTCTGGATAGTCCGTAAATAACACTGTGTAGAACTGTTTAGTCACCTCTAAGCTATTCACTTTAATTTGAGCAAAGCTGCTTTCTAGCAATTCAACATTGAGAGCCATTTAATTTTCTCCGTTACTGAGGTTGCACGCTGTAGGGAAGACTTAAATCCCCTGAACTAACGCTGTACGCTTGATAGACCCCAACCATAGGGAGATTTTTGTTTGTGGCATTCACCTGCATATAAGCAACAACGCCATCAAACTTGAACTTTGTTTTAGATTGAATGCGTTGAGCCGGAACCAAAACACTGAGCTTGTTACCTTTTAGCAAAACAGGGAAACCAGGAGAATCAAAATACATTGGCATGCCGGGATTGGTAGGTGGAAGCACAACAGTTTTGTCGGTTTTGTTGAACTGTTTGACCGATAAGCTACCAGGGACGCGATCGTCCTTGACCAGTACAACCCAATGACTATGAAAAATGATGCCATCATCAGCATAGTTAGAGTTGTTGTTCTCATCCCACAGTGGCGTATCATCGAAGTCTGGATGAGACGTAACTGCTAGTGCCAAAATCCCTTCGACCTTCCCAAATCCAGCATCTTCGGGTTTTAGAGTCGTTGGAAAGACGTAGCCCAGCACAGGTGCACCATCAAGGCTACCCTTAGGTTGGGGCAATGTTTTACCAGCCGTTCCTTTCACAGTTTGCTCAAAAATAAGTAAATCTGCATCTTTGAGATAACGGACGCTAGTGCCTACAATTTCTAGATCGGGTGACTTTGGAGTTGGTACAACTTGAGCAGACGACTGCGCAACTGTTGCTGCCGTAAATTGAGTTGTAGAACGGGCATCAGCTTTAAGACTGGAATAAAACAGTGCCAACGTGAGGCTTAAACTGATACCGAGTAAAGCAATGAGAAAACGTTTCATCACAACCTCCTGTTGCATGAATTAGGAGCTGAAGCGAATGGAAGTAGTTAGAAAATGCTATTATGCTGTCGTCAAGACGTTACGGTATTGATGCCTTTGCGTAGTGTGGAGAGGTAACAATTCCGGTGAGATGCAGTCGATCGTTCACGATTAGCGATAAGTAACTTCAAGGACAAAAGTGAAGCATCTTTGCGAAAGCATCGTTGATGGTGAAGTCTTTATCGAAAGTAAGCGAGATGCCAAGACCAACAAAGCTGTAAGAAAAACAATCCCATCGCCAGCACAACAACACTGAATACTGACAGTGAGAACACTAGAAAAACACTAACAAGTTCCATGAGTACCTCCAGATTAGAAATATTCATCTTTGGCATAAGGAGCACACCAAAGCGTCACTTGTAGAGTGATGGATTTGAACCAGGCTTGATACATATTTTCAACGTCTTCTGCGCTGTGTCCCTTGTTTGACAGAAATGGCTTGATGGTGGCTGCGATCGGGTAGATGAAGGCAATCATGTACCGCATCCCAATATGAGGAGCGGCTTCAACCCGATCGGTCTGGTTTTTCTTGACGTAAGTGTGACGCAGACCGATCTCCTGCTGATAGTTCAACCAATCCCGATCGTAAGGTCGATTACAGGTGTCTAGAATCCATTGAGCAAAGCGTTGGCGAACAGCAGACAAGTAGTCGGAGTTTAGCTGCCCTGCATTGCTGAAGTAATACGCGAGATGCGAGTTGGCAGCAACAAAGCCGTACCAAACATCTAATACCGCATTAATTTGGTCTTCTAACACTTCTCCTGCCAACCGTAGATATCTCTCATCTTTATCCGTAAACAAAACAGTCTGTTTGAGCAGTTCCAAGTCGTTGATTGTCAACGGTGAATGAGTAACTTGTTCAGTTCCAAAGGTGTAACCAGCGATCGCGTTCATATTCATAGATGAATCTCCTTACAATTAGCGAGTAGTAGATGCATAATACAGAATGCTTTCAGAATTGGCCGATCGCGGCATAAGTAGAAAAAAGCCACGACTGCAATTTATTTAGGACTCCTAAATAATTACATTTTCATCAGCAGTCTGTCAAGGGGGTTGTGAGAGACTTCTTGCCTAGATGCTCAAATCCTTTGAAATCTAAGTACAATGAGAGTCGCCTGTTTTGATATCTCGAAAATGACAAAGAAGCAAAACGTAAGTGTAGCAAAGCTTTCAGCTTCTACTCTTACTAAAGTGACAAATCAGGCATAAAGCTGGGGTTTTTGTGATCGCGCTAACCAGCCGCTTCGTTACGCGAACATTCCTAAACTCCTCACAATCTTCATTGCTTTCACGATCGTTGTTGCTAGTTCTCGCCCAAAAGTCGAGGGGTGGAATCAGGATTGATATTTTTAGCAGCACGATTTAGCAAAGTGCGTTGCCAATTCGATGCTAGCAAGGGACAACTTGCCAGTTCAGCCGCTGCTTCTCGGTTGTTCAAATCGTGATGCATGATTTGGTTTGCCCGTGCGATCGTCCACGGTGGAAAGGGGCGATCTCGCAATACAAGTTCCATCCCTGCTTCAACCGGGCATTGAGCCGAGATTCGTGTAAAAATCGGCAAGATGGTCTGGAAAATACTGATAAATCTATGTTTCAAAGATTTCTGGTGGGAGATGAATCGCTGCCT